>CAKQEE010000068.1 GCA_934230055.1 uncultured Clostridia bacterium | reverse complement strand
GTATACCTTGCGTTCGTTTCTTCGGCGGTAGGAACTTTATAGCCGCAGACCGTGCAGACGCCGTTCGTAAACGTGTGCGCGGCTTTGTCTTTTACCTCCGTGCAACCCTCGTCCGTGCATTTACGGTAATGTTCGTCCTTATCGCTCGTCCAAACTTTGTCGTAGTGATGGGTGGTTTTATCGGTATCGTCCGTTTTCGGCGCGCATGCGGCAAACCCGAAGGATGCTACCGCGAGAACGAAACAGAACAATATCGCAAACAATTTTGTCTTTTTCATGTCTTTCTCCTTTTAGCTTTTTGCGGTTTCGGTTTTATCGGCGATAATTTTTACCGACAAAATACATTATATTCTTACCGCGTGATAATAGTATCATAATTTAAAGAGTAAAGCAATAAAAAAAACAAAACATTTTTAATTTTGTCAAAAAAACGGTTTGTAAGAGAGGGTAAAACGCTTGCTAAAAAACGTTTTAAATTATATCATATAGTATCGTAAATTTATAAAATTCAGAAAGCAGAGGAAAATCGGTATGAACGAAAATACGAAAAAACGCGGTTCGTTTATAAAAAATTTGATGCGCCCCGTGGATTTGACGGTCGGCACGCCGTGGAAAAGATTGCTTAAATACGGCGCGCCCATTATGCTTTCGTACCTTTTGCAACAAATATACGTTCTTACGGACGCGATTATCTGCGGACAGGTTCTTTCCGCGGGGGAGGTCGCGGGCGTGAACGATACCTTTCCGCTGACGTTCATCTTTCTGCAATTCGCGTTCGGGTGTACTGCGGGGTTCGGAGTCATCACCGCAAAGCACGTAGGGTGTAAAGAAGCTGAGGGCGTTCGCCGCTCGTTTGCCGCGCAAATTTATTTATCGGTGATTATTTCCGCCGTTTTAACTATTTTGTCTATATGCCTGTTGCCGCAGCTTTTGGCGCTTATAAACGTAACGCCGACAAATAAAGAGGTTTACGACGCGGCTTATATATATTGTTTAATAATATTTGCGGGCATCGTCACGCAAATGGGGTATAATTTTATTTGCGGAGTGTTGCGGGCGTACGGCGATTCTGTTACGCCGCTGATTTTCCTTATAATATCCACCGCGCTGAACGTGGGGCTGGACGTGCTGTTTTTAACGGTTTTCGGAATGGGGGCGGCGGGCGCGGCTCTTGCAACGGTGATAACGCAGTTTATTTGCATGATAGGCTGTTTTGTATACACGTTTATCAGGTATAAAGATTTAAGGCTTAAAAAGGAAGATATGAAAAGCGGGCTTTCCGCAATGTGGGTGCACTTAAAGCAAGGCGTGCCTTTGGGGCTTCAATTTTCCGTGCTTGCGATAGGTATTATCGTTATGCAAAGCGTGGTTGTTAAGTTCGACGTCGGCGCGGAAGGCGTTATGGTGGCGGGAACTCCCGCGCAAAACGGTTACGGCGCGGGTAGTAAGCTTTTTAACTTCCTTATATCTTTTTATAACGGTCTCGGCGCGGCGATTCTCGGGTTCAACGCGCAAAACTTCGGTAAAGGCGACTACGAACGCGTAAAGAAAGGTACCGTTCAGGCTATCGTCATCACGGTGATAATACACTTTATTTGCCTTGCGATTGCCCTTCTCGCGTGCATAAACGGCGCGTATCAATATATATTTATGAGCGCGGATAAAATTTCTTCGGAAACGATTCGCTACGGAAACACTTTCATATACGTGGACTTATCGCTGTTTTTTATAGTAGGCTTTCTTATTACGGTAAGAAGCGCGGTTCAGGGCGTCTGCAAAGCGGGCTACGTTCTCGGCGCGGGCATTGCGGAGCTTATTGCAAGGTCTGCAATCTGTATAGTATTGCCGCCGCTCGTGAACGGCGGGGCTATAAATTCGGCTGCGTCGCAAGGAGCGTATATAGCCACTTGTTTCGGAGATCCCGGCGCGTGGATTTTCGCCTCGATTTTATTGCTTATTCCGCTATTTAAAAATATTTTGAAAAAACGTTATTAGAATATATAAAACGAATCAGAGTTCTTTCGGCGCAAGTAAAGCGCGTAGCAAAAAGCGCGGCGCACATAGAAGGAAGCAATGATAACGGCGCAAAGCGCGGAAAACGAAAACGCGAAACGAGGAGTTGCGGCAAAAGGAGACGCGGAACAATTTACTTTTCGCAACGCTCTTTTCGATAAAAGTTTAAGAAGGGAATTTCCGCACGTTTTTATACACGGAATCATCAAAGACAATGTAAGCTTTTGGATGACCTTGTATTTCGTTTCTACGTTCGGCATAGACCTTACGAAGATTGCTTTTTTATCGGCGTTCATTCCGCTTGCTGGGTTTGTCGGCAGAATAATTTATCCGCTAATAAGCAGAATTTTCGGCGGAAATTTCCGCGCGATAAACGTTTTTTCTTATGCGATAACGGCGTTTGCTTCCGCTTTTGTTGCGATAAATAACTTTTCCGTCATTTTGGCGGCGAATTGTCTCGGACTCGTATATGCGGTTCTCCCAGTAGTAAATACCGCAGCTCTTTCCGTATACCCGCTTAGATTTGCCAAAAAAGGCGGTGCTTCCGCCGTTAGCGGATTTATGGATTTTTGCACGTATTCGGGGTACGGGTTCGGAACGCTCGTTTTCGGATATATGATATAACCTTTCTGGTATTCTTCCGTATTTTGGGCGTGGGCGATACTTGCGATCGTTGCCGCGGGATTAGTCTTTTTTTGCGGGTTTGAGGAAAAAAAACAATAGACGAATCTATCGAAAGCGGCGTTTTATTGACTATATCGTAAATACGTGTTAAAATTATAACAGCGACAATCGAGGAAAAAATTATGCGGTATTATATAGGTTTAGATATAGGCGGCACTAAATGCGCGGCAACGCTCGGCAAAATTACCGAAGGAGTTCCCGAAATTTCGGATAAAGAGTATTTTTTAACGGCGGGGCAGGATCCGCACGTTATTTTAGAACGGTTTTCTTCGTTTATAGAAAAGTATAAAGGCAAAGATATTGCGGGGATAGGCATAAGCTGCGGAGGTCCGCTGGACAGCAAAAGGGGCGTTATACAAAAACCGCCTTCGCTTCCGTTGTGGGACGATATAGAAATAGTAAAATTTTTCGAGGATAGGTTCGGTATACAAACGAGACTTCAAAACGACGCCAACGCTTGCGCCGTTGCGGAATGGCGTTTCGGCGCGGGAAGAGGTGCCGAAAATATGGTGTTTTTAACCTTCGGCACGGGCTTCGGCGCGGGACTTATATTAAACGGAAAATTATATTGCGGCACTAACGACAACGCAGGCGAAATAGGTCACGTTCGCCTTACGGCAAGCGGACCTGTCGGATATAATAAACAAGGCTCTTGCGAAGGCTATTGCAGCGGTTCGGGAATCGCTCGGCTTGCGGTGATTCTTTCAAAAAGGAAAAACCTTAAAGATAGTTACGAAGAATACGTTTTCGCGGTAGGCGAAGAAAATATTTCCGCAAAAACGATAGCGGAATACGCGAGAAAAGGAAACGAATTCTGTAAAGCGGTTTTCAATAAAAGCGGGGATATGCTCGGCAGAACTTTAAGCATAATAATAGACGTGCTTAACCCCGAAAAAATAGTGATAGGCGGCGTTTATATGCGCGCGGAAGATTTGTTATACCCGCGGGCGATAAAGGTTATGAAAAGGGAATGTCTTTCTTTCAGTCTTAAAGAGGCGCAGGTTTTGCCGGCGGGGCTTAAAGAAAACATAGGCGACTACGCCGCGCTGTCTATTGCGAAAGGAGATTATTAAGATGAAACAAAGTACGGAAAAAATTCTTAACGAACTGACGGAAAGATACCCCGCGTTAAAGCCGTGTAAAGAAGATATTCTTGCGGCGTATCGTATTTTGGAAGAGACTTACGAATCGGGCAAAAAACTTTTGGTTTGCGGCAACGGCGGAAGCGCGGCGGACAGCGAACATATCGTAGGCGAGCTTATGAAAAAATTTAAAAAAACGCGCGGAATAAAAAAGGAAGTTTACGATAAGCTTGCAAACTACGGCGAAGAGGGAAAGAGATTGCAACGGACGTTAGAGGGAACTTTGCGCGCGGTGTCTCTCACTTCGCACCTGTCGCTGACTACGGCGTTTGCCAACGACAGAGAACCCGCGGCGTGTTTTGCTCAACAGCTATACGGACTTGCGGACGGGGGCGACGCGCTTATCGCGATATCCACTTCCGGCAACTCGGAAAATTGCGTGCTTGCGGCGGTAACGGCAAAGGCTTCTGGAATGAAAACGATAGCGTTGACGGGAGCAAGGGAAAGCAAGCTTTCCGCGCTTTGCGAAGCGGCGATACGCGTTCCCGAGACGGAAACGTTCAAGGTTCAGGAGCTGCATCTTCCCGTATATCATTGCCTTTGCGCTATGCTGGAAGAAGAGTTTTTTTAAAAGAAGTTATATACGGCGGTTTCTTGTCATTTTGATAATCGCTTGCTTTAACTGTAAAAAAGAAGAGATTTTTCGGGAGTATAGCCCTGCGGAAAATCTCAGAATGACGAAAAAGTCTTTCTTTGTTATTATGAAAAGGGCAGAAATAATAAACAAGAAGCAAAATTTAATAAACTAAAAAAAAAGACTTTCTCCGTTTTTTTATGGGGAAAGCCTTTTTTAATCTATAAGCATAATAAAATCCGTTGATTTTTGCAGGCTGCTCTTAATGCTCGAATTGAGCGTTGTATAAATCGTGATAGAAGCCGCCTTTTACAAGCAATTCTTTGTGCGTGCCTTTTTCTATCACGTTGCCGTTGTTCATAACGAGTATTACGTCCGCATTCTTTATGGTAGAAAGTCTGTGCGCCACGATGAACGAAGTTTTGCCCTGCATAAGACTTTCAAACGCCGCCTGAATTTTAAGTTCCGTGCGCGTATCTATGGAAGAAGTAGCTTCGTCTAAAATAAGCATCGGCGGGTGAACGAGCATTACTCGGGCAATACACAAAAGCTGTTTTTGTCCTTGCGAAACGTTTCCGCCGTTTTCCGTTATAATCGCGTTGTAACCGCCATTTAAGCGGGAAATGAATCCGTCTATATGCGCGGCTTTGGCGGCGGCAACAATCTCTTCATCGGTGGCTTCCGGTTTGCCGTACGCTATATTTTCGCGTACGGTGCCTTTTTTAAGCCACGTATCCTGCAAAACCATTCCGAAGTTTTGACGCAAAGATTTCCGCGTTACCTCGCTTATATCGTTGCCGTCTATCCGAATACTGCCCGAATCCACGTTGTAAAACCTCATAAGTAGGTTTATAAGCGTCGTTTTGCCGCAACCCGTGGGACCTACGATAGCCACTCTTTTGCCGCTCGTAACGGAGAGCGAAAAGCCCTGAATCAGCGGTTTATCTTTCACGTACGAAAAGTAAATGTCGTTAATATCTATATTGCCGTGAGCTTCGGAAAGGGCGGGGAAAGAGACGTCCGAACTCTCTTCGGGAGTTTCGAGCAGGTCGAAAACACGCGTTGCCGCGGCGGAAGCCGTTTGAAGCTCCGTCACCACGCCGGTAATTTCGTTAAACGGTTTGGTGTACTGATTCGCATAGGAAAGACAGCAGGAAAGCCCGCCTACGGTGAACGCGGAAATCCCCTCCGCCGCGTTGCCTTTGATAACGAGAAATGCGCCGAATATGCATACCGCCACGTATACCACGTTGTTTACGAATCTCGTACACGGGTTTACCATTGCGGAATAGAACGCCGCGTTCTGCCCCCAACGTTTAAGGTCTTTATTGATAACGCCGAAGCGTTTTTCCGCGCGCGATTCGTAGCCGAACAGTTTCACCAAACGTTGGTTAGAAAGCATTTCGGTAACGAGTCCCGAAAGCTCGCCGCGCTTTCTCGCCTGCATGGCGAACATATCGTGGCAACCCTTCGCGATAAAGTACGCCACGAACAGCGAAAGGGGAGTGAGACACACCACCACGAGCGCGATTATCCAGTTGTAAGAGAACATAAAAATCAGCGTTCCGATAATGGTTATCACGCCGCTGAACAGTTGAGAAAAACCCTGAATCAGTCCGTCCGAAATTTGGTCTACGTCGCTGCCGACGCGCGCCATAAGGTCGCCTTTGGAGCTTCCGTCTATAAAGGAAAGCGGCACGTCGTTAAGCTTTTTAAAAGCTTTTCTTCTTAAATCGCGGATTGTTCTGAAAGACGCGAAGTTGATAAGAAGAGAAG
>CAKQEE010000067.1 GCA_934230055.1 uncultured Clostridia bacterium | reverse complement strand
CCCCCCCCCCCCCCCCCCCCCCCCCCCCCCCCCCCCCCCCGCCAAATGCAACGCCGAAAAAATAAAAATATTCTTAAAAAATGCAGGATTGTTGCTGCGCTGTGGCAAAAATGGTGATAGAATATAGTTGAATTAAGGAATAGATAAGTCGTTTCTTTCTTCGTTCGTTCAAATTGCTCACACTTCTTTCCCTCATTTTTAATGGCGTTGTTGCGTTTTTAATAAACGTAGCAGCGTTTTTTTATGGGTTTTTTGTGCGGGAACGTGGGAGCGTTGGTCGCGCGGAAAGGATAAAAAGCGCGGCAAAATAAGAATTTATAAATATTTAAAATTATCGCCTAAATGTGCTTTCGCGTTATAAAATTATCGAAAGATTTTAAGAGATACTTCGCGGGCAGGGGCAAGAAGCGCGGCTCAAAATGACGAAAGAGAGAAAGACTCTTTCCGCCGCGTACATTGCCTTGCAAACCTTATACATAATTACAGAAAGATAAGCAAAAGCTATATCTGCATAAAATAATTTTAATATAAAATTTTTATGAATAAAATCAATTTATTTGACAAAATATTCAAAAATGTGATATTTTTAAAAAAAATATTTTCAAAAGTCTATCCTGTGAGAGAAATTAAGAAAAAACAAGGAAAAATCAACGGAAAGACGTATGAAAAAAATAAATAGAAGGAGCAGGTTATGAAAAAACTCTTAAATCGTAAGTTTTTCGTCGTAATCTTCTCGCTGATAATAGCGGCGGTAGCAAGCTTTGCGCTCGCCGCGTGCGGCAAGAAGACCGAAGCGGGCCCCGAGACGGGTACGTATTATTACGAAACCGCGGAAGGCGAAACGTACTACGTCACCCTGACGGGCGGCGACAAGGTATCTATGCAGATTAAGGGCGAAAACCTATGGGGAGATTATAAGCTTTCCGACGGAACTTTCGCGTTTACTCTCGGCACCGATTCCAAAGTCGAAGGCTCGTATGCAGATAACGCCGTAACGGTCGTTATGGACGGTTCTCAAATGATTTTTTTGAGAGCGATAAATTATACCGTCACGTTCGATTCTAACGGCGGAAGCATTATTGCTTCGCAAAAAATTATGAACGGCAAATCCGCGAATAAGCCCGCGGACCCCGTGAAAGCAGGATATGCGTTTGCGGGTTGGTATACGGACGCGGACTTTACTTCCGCGTATATCTTCGGGGTTACTCCCGTTACGGCGGATACCACTCTTTACGCGCGTTGGTCGGAAGGACTGACCGTTTCCGAAGTTTATACCATAAGCTTCGACCTCGGTTATGAAGGGGCGGAGGTTCTTGCGCCCGTAACCACAGCGGACGGCAGAGCATACGGCATCGCGAATCCCTCTCGCGAAGGTTATACCTTCGGCGGTTGGTGGATAAGCGATTTCGAGCAGAGAAGTAAACTTACCTCCGTTTACACCGACGAATACGTATTCAATGCGGATACCACCCTTTTCGCCGTCTGGACGAACGGTTCGGAATCGGTGGCAACCCCCGCGCCGAGCGTTAAAGGCGACTCCGTGGTTTGGGATTCCGTAAGGGGGGCTTCTACCTATGCGGTAGAAGTTGTAAGCGTTACGAGCGGACAAGTTCTCGTATCTTCGCAAATCGGCGCGACGAATGTAGACGTTCCGTTCTCTACTTCGGGCGCGGGCGAATACAAAATCACCGTAACCGCGAAAACCGCGGGCGGCGAAGCTTCCGAAACGGCTGTGAGATATTATAATAACAAAGCGCTCGCAAGGGCTTCTCGTTTTGAAGTGATAGAGCCTTCCGCGCTTGTTTTCGCACCCGTAGAAGGTGCGGAAAAGTATACCGTTACGGTAATTTGTGGCAATTCGGAACACAATCACAGCAAAGCGGACAACGGCGTTTCCACTTATTTCGATTTCTCCGGCTGCGCGATGACGGAAAACGGTATCGAATTTATAGTTACGGCTTCCGCGGCGGGCAAGGCTTCTTCCGAATCCCGCTTCGTTTATAAGCGTTCTCTCGAAAAAATCGAAACGCTTAATTTCAGCGCGGCTACCGAAACCCTTTACTGGAACCCCGTAAAGAACGCAACCGATTATAAAGTAACGATAAACGGCGCGACTATTCTGACGGGCGGAAAAACGAGCGTAAGCCTCAGATCTTATTCCGCTTCTACCGTAAAAGCGGAGGTTACCCCCGTTTCGGAAGGTTATATCTCTCCCGAAGCCGCGGCTTATACCTACGAAAGAAAACAGCTTCACGCGCCTACGGGACTTAAAATAGTAAGATCCGAACTTTCTTGGAACGCGGTAGAAGGCGCGACCTCTTATCTCGTTCTGATAGGCGGTCAGCAGTACGAAGCGGAAGGCGCTTCTTTCGACCTTTCGGAAGCGGGACTCGAAAACGGCGTTGATTACGAAATTTCCGTAAAAGCCGTGGGAGCAACGCAGTCCGTGTGGAGCGACGAAATTTCCGCGCAATACTACACTCTGTCCGAATCGGTTTACTACGCTAAAAACACATTCTCGTGGAAGAACGTTATCGGCGCGGCGAGCTACAACGTGAGAATAAACGGCACGGTCGTTTCCGTAGAATCGGGTGTTACGAGCTACGCGATAACCTTTGACAGAAAGGGCGAAAACGAATTGTCCGTTCAGTTTATCGGAGAGGACGGCACCGTTTCCGAATGGGCTTCCATCAACGTATATACTTACGAAATCTCTTTCGACGCAAGAGAAGGTTCTCCCGTTGCCGCTACGTTTGTTGCGGCGGGCGACACCGTAGTTCTTCCCGAATCTTCTCGCGAGGGTTATACGCTCGGCGGTTGGTATACCGTTCCCGCAGCTTCTGCCGCGAACGGCGCGAAGTACGACAAGGAATTCGTTTACAACCGCGTTACCGATATAACACTTTACGCGGGCTGGGTTCCCGAAACTTATAAATTAAGCTACAATCTCCCCGAGGGCGCAACGCTCGATACCGAAGAGGGAGAAGCTCAATACACCAGAAATTATCGCCTCGACGTACCTACTACGGAAGACACTTCCAAGGTGTTTATCGGCTGGTACGATCAGGAAGGCGGCAGAGGCAATCAGCTTACCGACGCGGAAGGTTACAGCCTTGCCTCGTGGGACAAAATGGCGGGCGGCAACGTATACGCTTATTTTGCTTCGCTCTTTAAGTTCTCTCTGCAAGAAGACGGTATAAACAAAGACACCTACTCGGTGGTTATGGAAGCGGGCGTGTTCCGCGTTTCCAAAGTGGTTATTCCGGAAACCTATAACGGCAAAAAGGTAAGCATTATAGAAGGTTATGCCTTCCGTAACTGCTCCACCCTCCGCACGATAGAAATTCCCGATACCATAGAAATCGTGTACTACACCAGCGCGTTTGAAAGATGCTCCGCACTTACCGAAATCGTCGTTTACGAAACGGGACACGCGGCGGCACCCAAATACAGCTCCGAAGACGGCGTTCTTTATTACGAGAGCGAAACGGCGGCGCAGGGCAAAGAACTCGTGTTCATTCCCGCGGCGCGCACGGGTAACGTTTCCATTCCTAAAGGAGTTCGTTCGATAGGCGAAAGCGTGTTCACCGGTTCCAGAATAGAAACGGTAACCGTACCTTCCACCGTAAGCAACATCTCCATAAAGGCTTTTGAAGACAGCAAATACTTAACCGATATATACTTCGACCTTGACGAAGGCGACGAGCTTTTCGTAGGCGACGACGCGTTCTCCGGTTGCACCGCGCTTAAATCGCTTACGATTCCCGCGCGTTACACCACCTTCTCGCCCGAAGTTCTCGGCGACAACGCTTCTATAGAAAACATCACGGTTGCGGAAGACCACGAAACTTATTCTTCCGTAAGCGGACTGCTTTGCAATAAAGACGGCGACACGCTTATCTATTGTCCCGCAGGTCGCAGAGGCGCGCTCCGTATTCCCGCGGGTATCCGCTCGATAGCAAGCGGCGCGTTCAAAAACTGCGCAAACCTCACTTCCGTGATAATTCCCTCTTTCGTTATGAGAATAGAGGATAAAGCATTTGAAAACTGCACGAGACTTACTTCCGTAACCTTTGCGGGCGGAAACGCGCTCGGCAGCAAACTTTCCGTAGGCGAAAAAGTGTTCCTTAACTGCACGAGCCTTTCCAAAGTAAACTTTGAAGAAAACAGCAACGTCGTTGCTTTGGGGGACGGAACCTTCTCGGGCTGCTCCAAGATTACTTCCATAAAGCTCCCCGCGACGCTTCAACAGGTATCCGCAAGATTGTTCGACGGTTGCGCCAACCTCGTAACCATAGAAGTAGACGCGAAGAGCGAATATCTCTCTGCGGAAGACAATATTCTCTATAACAAAGATAGAACGAGAATGATTTACTATTCCGTAAGCAAAACGGATAGCGTACTCGTTCTTCCCGAATCGCTCGAAACGATAGACGCAAACCTCTTTAAGGATAACGTTACGATCGAAAAAGTCGTTTTCGGTAAGAACGTAAAAGAAATAGGCGAAAGCGCGTTTGAAAACTGTGCTAACCTTATGTCGATAGTATTCGTAGACGGCGGCGAAAACGAACTCGTTATCGGAGACAGAGCTTTTGCTTCCTGCTCCGCGCTTATGGATATATACGTCGCTTCTTCTGCGGAAGATTCTGAGGACGATTACGAATCGGGTACTCCCGCAAACCTCCGCAAGATAGGCGCGTATGCGTTTACCGAAGCGCAGTTCGGCGGTACGCTTGCCCTTTCCGAAGGTCTTGAAGAAATAGGCGAAGGCGCGTTCCGGAGCGCAAGCTTTATAATGACCGTAAACCTTCCCGCAACTCTTAAAACGATAGGCAACGACGCCTTCGGCAGAATAAGAATGTTGAGAACGGTGAACTTCGCGACGGACGAAAACGGCAACGTTAAAAGTAACCTCGTTTCGATAGGCGAAAGCGCGTTTAACTCTACGAAAATTTCGAGCTTTACGGTTCCCGCTTCGGTAACCGAAATAAAAGACGACGCGTTCGCTTCCACTTCAAACCTCACGAGTTTCACTTTCGAGCCTCGTACCGAAACGATTAAGCTCGGAATAAGCGTGTTCGGAGGTTCTGCGCTTACTTCTATCGTATTGCCGGAAGGTCTTTGCGAAATTACTTACGATACGGAAAGCAGAGGTCATTTAAGAACTACTTTCGATAACGCGGGCGACCTTGCAGACATACAGAATATGCCCGAACACGAGAAATACGCTTACGAAGGCGGTATCTTCTATGAAAAGAACTCCGAAGGGGTTATAACGATAGTAGACCACGCGGTTTTGGATAATTACGATTTCGTCGTTCCCAACACCGTTGTGCTTGTAAGAAGCAGCGCGTTCTACGGCTGCACGGGCAGCACGCTTAAATTCGAGGCGAACGGTACCGAAGACCTTGTTTTCGAGAACGCGGCGTTCTATAACTCGCGCATTACTTCGGTAGAATTCCCCGCGCGTCTTAAACAGTTAGGAACGACTTCTCCCGAACAGGGTATGTTCTATGCGGCGAAAACGACTTCCGTTACCTTTGTCGATACCGACGAAGAACCCAGCCGTTTGACGGAAATACCTGCAAAATTTTTCGAGTTCTCTGCCGGTCCCAACTCTTTAGTCGTTCCGAGAAGCGTTAAGAAAATCGGCGACGAAGCTTTCAGCCCCAGCTGGTCGGGCAGCGGCAGCAACCTTAAAACTCTTACCCTTAACGAAGGCTTGGAGGAAATAGGCTACCGTGCGTTCTGCAACGATTCCGGTATGGGTGTAAAAATAACCGAACTCGTAATTCCTTCTACGGTAAAGACCATAGGCGACTTTGCGTTCTCGTTTGCTAAACAGCTTACCACGATAACCTTTGCAAGAAACGCGCAGGGCGAATCGAGTCTTGAAAAACTCGGTATGGGCGCGTTTATGAGTACCAAGATTTCCACGATAACATTGCCTAAAACTCTTGCGAAAGGCAATACCAGCCCCGATTGGGAAAACGTTGAGGAAATAAACGGTATTTCGGACGGTTTGTTCAGCGACTGCACCAAACTTAGCGAAGTCATCTTCGAGGACGGTTGCCCGCTTATAACCGAGTACGGCAATCAGGTGTTCGGCGGCTGTACCTCTTATGCGAACGTAACCTTCCCCGTAAACCTTGAAAAAATGGGTTCGTGGGGAGAAGGCGGCGCGATTAAAACTATCGTTCTTCCTAACTTCGTAGACGCGGACGGCTTGAAAGACCTCGTTCCTTCGCTTACGGGCGTAACCTCTTTC
>CAKQEE010000066.1 GCA_934230055.1 uncultured Clostridia bacterium | reverse complement strand
TTTCAAAAAAATTAAAGGCGTTGCTAAAACGCCTTTTTTCTTTTTTTATATAATTTTTGTTCGGTTATGATTATCTTTTTTTGCACAATTTGTTTTACCCTAAATAATCGAGGTTAGAGTAGCAGTACGGGCAAATCGCTTTCGTCTTTTTTGCGCAGTCTGAACAAAGCGTTGCGCCGCAATTAGGGCATATCAGCCCGTTCCCGTTTTTTATGCTGTTTTTGCAGTTGCTACATTCGTTGTCCATCAGAATTCTCCTTTAAGTATTGCAAAATAAGTATGGGCAAAAGGCGGGTTTTTTATACAAATAATATTTTTTGACGCGAGCAAGAAAATAATCGATTAAAACTATATAATAGTTTTAAAATATGTGAATATCGCTTGAAAAAGATCCTGAAAAATGCTATAATATATTCAACGAAAAATTTACTTTTCATAGGTGAGATATGGAAGAAAAAAATAAGGTTACCGGTAGCTACGGCGAAGGACAGATTCAGGTTCTCGAAGGACTTGATCCGGTGCGGAAAAGACCCGGAATGTATATCGGTTCTACCGACGTAAGGGGGCTTCACCATTTAGTGCAGGAAATCGTCGATAACTCTATCGACGAAGCGTTGTCCGGTTATTGTGATACGATAACCGTTCAGATTAACGCGGACGGCTCTTGTACCGTTAAAGATAACGGCAGAGGTATTCCTACCGCGATTCACCATACGGAAGGCGTTTCCGCCGTTCAGGTGGTTTTAACGAAACTTCATGCGGGCGGCAAATTCGGCAACGGCGGCTATAAAATTTCCGGCGGACTTCACGGCGTCGGCCTTTCCGTCGTAAACGCGCTTTCCGAATGGCTCGAAGTCGAAGTATTCCAGAACGGAAGCCATTATAAGCAAACCTATAATCGCGGTATTCCGCAGGCACCGCTTAAAGTAGTGGGAGAGGCGGATTTCACGGGAACGTGGGTTACTTTTATGCCGGACGACGAGATTTTTGAAACGGTCGATTTTAATTACGATACTATCAAAACGCGCCTGCGCGAACTTGCGTATCTTAATAAAGGGCTTACGATAAGGCTTGTAGATTTGCGCCCCGAAAGAGAGCATAAAGACGAGTTTTGCTACGAGGGCGGCATATCGCACTTCGTGGAAGATTTAAGCCGCAGTAAAGTTCCTATGTTTGAAAAGCCCGTATATTTCGACGTGTTCTACGGCGATACGGAAATAGAAATAGCTCTTCAATATACGGAGACTTATACCGAAACGATATACTCCTTCGCAAACAACATAAACACGGAAGAGGGCGGCACTCATTTAGAAGGCTTTAAGGCGGCTCTTACCAAAATCATAAACGAAACGGGCAAACGCTTAAACGTATTCAAGGGCGAAGAAAAGGTTTCCGCGGACGACGTGAGGGAAGGACTTGTGGCGGTAGTTTCCGTTAAACTTACCGAACCGCAGTTTGAAGGTCAGACCAAAACGAAACTCGGTAATTCGGAAATAAGAAACTACGTTACCCGCGCCATGAACGAGTATCTCGGAACGTTCTTCGAGGAAAACCCCGTTAAGGCGAAAGACGTGCTGTTAAAGTGCGTTACGGCGCAACGCGCAAGAGAGGCGGCAAGACTTGCCCGTGAAAACACGCGAAGAAAGGGCGCGCTCGAATCCACGACTCTGCCCGGAAAGCTTGCCGATTGCTCGGATAAGAACCCGCAGTTTTGCGAAATATTCATCGTTGAGGGCGATTCCGCAGGCGGAAGCGCAAAGATGGGCAGAGATAGAAGATTTCAGGCGATTCTCCCTCTTCGCGGAAAGATTCTGAACGTTGAAAAGGCAAGACTTAATCACGTTCTCGAAAACGAAGAAATAAAAAGCATGATAACCGCGTTCGGCGGAGGAATACAGAACGATTTCGACGAAAGCAAGCTCCGTTACGACAGAATTATTTGTATGACCGATGCTGATGTAGACGGCAGCCATATAAGAATATTGCTTTTAACGTTCTTCTTCCGTTTTATGCGCCCGCTTATCGAACACGGACACGTTTATATAGCTCAACCGCCGCTTTATAAAGCGACGAAGAATAAAGTCGATAAATATTGTTATAGCGATAAAGAGCTTCAAGATTATCTTGCGGAAGCGGGGAAATGCGACGTTCAGCGTTATAAAGGTCTCGGCGAAATGGACCCGGAACAGCTTTGGGAAACTACGATGAACCCTGAAACCCGCACGATGTTGCGTGTTTCTATGGAAGACGCCGTGGAAGCTAACGACACGTTCTCTCGTCTGATGGGCGGCGATCCCGAACTTCGCCGCGAATTCATAGAGCAGAACGCAAAGCTCGTAACCGATCTCGACGTATAGGATAAGGAGAAAAAGCAATGGCTAAAAAAGAACCGAGCGCGGAGCTTACCGCACAATTTAAAGAAACGCTCGAAAAAACGAAACTTATAAATATAGAAGTAAACAACGAAGTCAAGCGTTCGTTTATAGCATACGCTATGGCGGTAAACGTTTCCCGCGCGATACCCGACGTGCGCGACGGTATGAAACCCGTGCATCGTCGTATCCTTTACGCGATGCACGAAGCGGGACTTACCAGCGATAAAGCGTATCGTAAATGCGCAAAAATCGTCGGTGACGTTCTCGGTAAATTTCACCCGCACGGCGACAGCTCTGTATACGACGCGCTCGTTCGTCTTGCACAGGACTTTTCCATAAATTTCCCGCTTGTAGACGGTCACGGTAACTTCGGTTCCGTAGACGGCGATCCTGCCGCGGCGTACAGATATACGGAAGCAAGACTTTCCAAGCTTGCTAACGAAATGCTCAGGGAAATCGACAAAGACACCGTAGATTTCTACCCGAACTTCGACGACACGGAAATGCAACCGGTGGTTTTGCCATCGAGGTTTCCGAACATACTCGTAAACGGTTCGGACGGTATAGCTGTGGGTATGGCGACGAATATTCCGCCGCATAATCTTGCCGAATGTCTCGACGCGTGTATCGCTCTTCTCGATAACCCCGAAATAACGATAGACGAACTTATGGAATATATTCCCGCGCCCGATTATCCTACCGGCGGCGTGCTTATGGGCAGGTCGGGCATTAAGCAGGCTTATAGAACGGGTAAGGGCGGATTCGTTCTTCGCGCAAAAACGGATATAGAAGAATTCGCGAACGGAACGAGAGAAAGAATAGTCGTTACGGAGCTTCCTTATCAGGTAAACAAAGCGATGCTTATAAAAACCATTGCCGATATGGTTAAAGATAAGCGCATAGAGGGCATTAGCGACGTTAAAGACGAATCCGACAGGCACGGTATGCGTATCGTTATAGATTTGAAGCGAGACGTGAACGCGGAAGTAGTTAAAAACGTGCTTTTCAAGCATACCAACCTGCAAGTTAAAGACGGAATTATATTGCTTGCTCTCGTAGACGGCGAACCGAAAATTTTAAGTCTTAAGGAGATTTTGCAGCACTATATCGCGCATCAGGAATCGGTTATCGTAAGAAGAACGAAGTACGACCTTGCAAAAACGGAAGAGCGCGAGCATATCGTAAAAGGCTTGGTAATCGCGCTTGCGAACATAGACAGAGTTATAGAGATAATCAAAAAGTCTTCCGATAAGGTTTCGGCTTGCAACGCTCTCGTAGAAGAATTTTTGCTTTCCGATAAACAGGCAAACGCCATTCTCGAAATGCGCCTGCAACGCTTAACGAGCATGGAAGTGGCAAAGCTTAATGAAGAACTTGTAGAACTTGACAGAATAATTGCAGATTTGAAGGATATTCTCGCAAACGAATGGCGCGTTAAGGAAATTATTAAAAACGATATGCGCGAAATCAAAGAAAAATATCCTTCGCCGAGAAGAACGGAGCTTTCTTACGACTACGGCGATATCGATATTGCGGATATGATTCCCGTTGAAGACGTTGTGGTAAGTTTAACGCACTTCGGATATATCAAACGCGTTCCCGTTTCGGAATATAAAACGCAACGCCGCGGCGGAAAGGGCGTCACCGCGCATAAGCCGAAAGAAGAAGACTTTATAGAAAATATGTTCGTAACATCTACGCACGACGACGTTTTGTTCTTTACGGACAAGGGCAAAGTGTACAGCATGAAAGGCTTCTTTATTCCCGAAGCGCAGCGCACCGCAAGGGGCAGAGCAATCGTCAATCTGTTGCAGCTTTCGGAACGCGAAAAGGTTTGCGCAATGCTTCCGCTCCACGCCGGCGCGGAGGGTTATATAGTCCTTGCAACGCGTAACGGTCTTATCAAAAAGACGGCTCTTTCGGAATTTGCAAACATAAGAAAGGTAGGCAAAATCGCAATAAGTCTCGTAGAGGGCGACGAGCTTATTTCCGTTGCTTTATCCGGCGGCGACGACGAGATTATAACCGCTTCTCACGACGGAAAATGTATAAGATTCTCCGAACACGACATAAGAGCCATGGGCAGAGATACGCAGGGCGTTAAGAGCATGGATCTTGCGGAGGGCGACGCCGTGATAGATATGGCGGTCGTTAAAGAGGGACTTAAAGTTATCACTATGACGGAGAACGGCTACGGCAAGATTTCCGAAATAGACGATTACAGATTGCAGTCCCGCGCAGGCAAGGGTATTAAAGCGGGTAACTTTACCGATAAAACCGGAAAGCTTGTCAGCTTAAAGCTTATTTCCGGCGAAGAAGATATTATGATCATCACCGCAAACGGCACCATAATCAAGGTCGCCGCGGCGGATATAAGCACTATCGGAAGAGCTACGCAAGGCGTAAGGATAATGAAAACCGACGATTCCACCGTATCGAAAATCGCGCTTGCCCCGCACGAGGAAGAAGAGCCTTCCGAAGAGGCGGAAGAAGGAATAAGCGGCGTTTCGGAAGCAGCTTTGGGCGGAGAGCTTACCGAAAGCGCGGAACACTCGGAGAGCGAAACTTCTGACGAAGACAACGGCGCAAACGAATAAAAGTCCGAAGTTCGGCTTAAATATGAAACCTTTTTATCGGGGAAGTCCTTTCGGATTTCTCCGATAAAAATTTTTAAATAAAATTACAAAAATCGCATGTTTTATATTGACAAAACCTATCGAATTATATATAATAATATAGTCGTTTGAATGACAAGATTGTTTTGCGGTTGCTGCTATGGCTCAGCAGGTAGAGCACGTCCTTGGTAAGGACGAGGTCACCGGTTCAAATCCGGTTAGCAGCTCCAAAAATTTCGGTTTGTAAGCTTTCCCTTGCAGACCGTTTTTTTATCTTTACAATTTTTATAAGCGGTGATATAATTTAAGAAAAATAAGCAATATGAGATTATGGGAGCGCGCGTATGTCGACCGATAAAGAGTATTTAGAATATATTTTAGAACAGTTATCCGAGTTAAACGAAATATCTTATAGGGCGATGATGGGCGAGTATATTATCTATTATCGCGGCAAAATAGTGGGTGGCATATACGATAATAGATTGCTTGTAAAGCCCGTTAAGGCGGCTGTTTGGCTTATGCCGAACGCTTCTTACGAATTACCTTACAAAGGAGCCGAAGCAATGCTGTCCGTAGAAGAAGTAGAGAATAAAGAATTTCTTACAATGCTATTTAACGCCATGTACGAAGAGCTTCCTTTGCTGAAAAAGCGAAAGTAGTTTTTGAAAAAGGCTTTTGAGAAGATTGCGCCTTATAAAAAAGAGAGAAAGCTTATTTTATTGAGCGTATTGTTTACGTAATTTGCGCAAATTAAAAAAACCGCACTTTATGCCGAAAAGCAAACAGCGCGGTTTTTATTTTTTTAGGAAAATTACAATCAATCGAAAATTGTTTTTTAATCGATTTTATTAAAGTTGGTTATTAGACTTGTTTTTTCTTTTCTTAGAGTTTCTTATCTTTTTTATTGAAATTTCCGCAAGCTTGTTGAATAAAAGCGAAAGGGGAATTTCAAGCAAAATAACCGCGATCAGTTCTAAAATAAAGTAAGGCGCGCCGCTTTCCGCAGAAAGCTTGGCAAGATGTAAGAACGGTATTCCTTTAACTATCGTAAGAATAAGCAAGATGATTAAAAACGAACTTATGACGGAGCATAATATAGCGCGGAATTTATTAAAAGGCTTACAAATGTGCAATAAATTTATTAGTCCCGCAAAAGTCATTGCGAGCGTTGCTATCGTAGCGGTGACGTAGGGGGGGGTATTTTTAACGAATAAGCTTATAAATCCCACTATTTCTACGCTTGCCGCCATTAAAAGCGCGGCGGGTAATGATTTTGCAACGACG
>CAKQEE010000065.1 GCA_934230055.1 uncultured Clostridia bacterium | reverse complement strand
ATTAAAAAGCTCGTCGTGGGGGACGCGATTATCGCGCGCGGTTCTTTCGGAGAGTTTAACGGCAGAAAGTCTTTTACTTTCGATAAGATTAACCGCTGTACTTTTCCCGAAAATTTCGTTAAGAAAGAGAGATTTAAAAAGAGCGCGCCGAAAGAGTATAAGCTCATCTTTCCCGCGCCCGCCGCGACCGTTAAGGTGACGAGCGTTTTCGACGCCGCGGACGAGCCGCTGCCCAAAGAACTTACGGAAGAAACCTACGTGGTTTTCGATCTGGAAACTACGGGCATAGACCTTATGACGAACGGGATAACGGAAATAGGCGCGGTAAAGCTTGTCGGCGGAAAGGCGAAGGAGCAGTTTACCACTCTCGTAAAGCCCGATTATCCCATTACCGAAGAGATTGTTAAGCTGACGGGAATTACGCCCGAAATGGTGGAAAACGCTCCTAAAATAGGCACCGTTTTGCCCGATTTTATGAAGTTTATCGAAGGCGCGGTTCTCGTTGCACACAACGCGGAGTTCGATACGAGGTTTATAAAAAGGTTTGCCGCCGCGGAAGATTACGAAGTGAAAAACAGCGTTATGGATACGCTGGAAATGTCCAGAAAATATTTGCCTCAGCTACATAAAAACGGTCTTGGGGTGCTTGCGGAATATTTCGGAGTGGTTTTTCATCATCATCGCGCGCTTTCGGACGCGTACGCCACTTCGGAAATTTTTGTGGAACTTATGAAGATAAAAGCTAAAAAAGAGGGAAACGCGTGATAAATTCGCGCGTTTTCTTTTAGCCGTTTTCCTTTTTTCTCGCGGCACGCGCCTCCTTGTGCGTTTCTTGCGGGGCGGCGCGGTTATTTCTGCTTTCGGGTAAGGTAAACGCAACCTGTTGCTTTATTAAGTAACGGGTTACATATCGCTTTTGGCGGCATTTTTGATAAAAAAAGAGAGAGAATATAAAAAAAGTGTGCGCGGAAAGCCTTAAAACGCTTGTAAAACAGCGGCAGATGTGATAAAATGTTTAAGCTTAAAGAGCGCGGGGACGTAGCTCAGTTGGTTAGAGCGCCACGTTGACATCGTGGAGGTCATAAGTTCGAGCCTTACCGCCCCCACCAAGATAAAAAGTCGACATTTTTGCAGAAATAGCAAGTGTCGGCTTTTTTGTCGTCTGAAAATGTGTTATGATATTAGTGAGAGCAGAGATTTTATCTTGTTTAAGGAGGTGGAAGTTTGAATTATACTAAATTGATTAGAGAGTATTGTAAGAATAATAACGGTGCAATTTTTGATGTATCAAAGCTAAAAGATGCGGAACTTGCAGAAGTTCCTTATAAGACGTTGTTAAAAATATTAAATAGGTTTGAGGAAGAAGGATTACTTTCAACTGTTTCCAAAGGTGTTTAGTAAGGTTGTTAATAGATAAAATTATTGTTTCCGAAAAGGTAAAAACCAAAAGCGGATTCAAAAGAACAGTAACAATATTTCTAACCCACCTAGGCGAAATAGAATTTCCAAAAAAACAAGAAAACAGGCGTAAGCTTTTCGCCTACGCCTGTTTCCCTAATGGTGACGCCGTAAAGCGTTTTTTTTGTTCTAAATTATGAATGAGATTCTTCGGGGACGAGGCTCCGCGGGAAGGTCTCTGAAAGACGAAGAGGTGAGATTCTTCGATAGTAGGAGCAAGAAGTAAGGCTCGGAATGACGACGAAAGGGACGGAAAGCCCCTCTTTAATAGTTACTCTTCTTTGCCGCGGGAGGTCTGCTCCGATTGAAGCGTTTTGTCGTTTATCATTTTAAATTCGCCCCAACGCTGCGTAACCTTTAACGAGCGTTCCGCCGTGTTTTCTTTTCTCCATTTAGAGGGCGATACCCCGAACTTCTTTTTAAATGCGTTTATATAACTGCTTTGCGAACAAAAATGGTTATCGAGTGCTACGTCTATAATCAATTTGTCTTTATCGGTCAGCATAGAAAGCGAATTGTAAAGCCGCTGATCCAAAATATAATTTACTATGGATTGTCCGGTGATTTTCTTAAAATTTTTGCACACCCACCCATGACTGTAATTAGTGGTTTTAACTATATCGGAAACGCTTTGGTTTGCAAACTGCGGATCGCGAAGATTATTTAAAAGCTCTTGCAGCCATGCGGGATAGCTCTTCGGTATGTTCAGAGTGGATTCTATATAAAGTCCCAAAAGATACGCTACTATCGTGGAATGAATGGATTCGAGAACTGCTTCGTTACCGTCTTTAAAATTTCCGAAAAGGTTAAGCCTGCCCTCTAAAACCTCTACCGTATGTTGCGGAAAAGGACATACTATCGGTTCCGAACCCGTGGAAAGCCTCTTATATAAATTCCCGTCTATCGAATCGCATATTTTGCGCATTTTCTCTTCCGAAACGAAAATATTTCTGTCTTTAACGACCGTTTTGCCGCTTCTGATAAGCCCGTGGATATCGAACGGGCGAATTATAAGAAATTCGTTACTGCCTATTTCCACGCTATGCCCGTTTATAACCTGCGTTGCAACCTGATTGAAAAGAGTATAAGTGATTTCCCAAAACGTGTGCGAGTGCGTGTTCGTAAGAAACCTGTTCGTAACCGAAGTCAGCGGCGCGTATTTAATAACTTCTTCGTTATAAAGTTCTATCATTTCCCGTGCGGCTCCTTTTAAAACGCGGTAATAATAGCAAAATATTTTCCGATAACAGTAAAAAATATTCTGCCTTTCGCAAAGCGTTCAAAATTTCAAATTTTTAAATAAAAACAAATTTTTTAATTTTATTCAAAAAAACGAAAAGCGTGGTATTTTTGGGTAAATATTGCAAGAAAAATTCGTTTTTCACGTATTTTATTTAATAATACAACAATCGGCTTCGTTTGTCAATCAAATACAGAGTGCAAAAAATTGCAACTTTTAGTTATAAATAATGTAGAAAGGTTTGCACGGTGTTGCTATAATTTAAGAGTAAAACTTGCGGGCAAGTATTTTTTGCCGCACTTTTTTACGGCGGGTGCCGATATTTTGCGAAATACGCCGAAAAATATTAAATAATGATAGGTGGATTATGAAAAGAATAAGAAAAAGCGTACTTTTGATTTTAAGCGTGATTGCGTGCCTTTCTTTTTGCGCGTTCGGCTTCGGTTGCGGCGAAAACAAGGCGGAAGGCACTTTTTCCATTGCCGTCGTGCCTGCGGATAACGAGCTGACAGAGGGAAGCGAGTTTAATCTTTCGGTAAAATGCGAGCCGGAAAACGCTACCTACGAAAAGGCGGAATGGAGAGTTTCGGACGAGAGCGTCGCGACCGTTTCCGAGAATGGCAAGCTTGTAGCCGTGGCTGCGGGCAGATGCGCGGTAACCTTAACGGTAGACGGCAAAGAATGCGGAAGCTTTATTCTTACGGTGCTTTCAAATAAAGTTTACGTAAGTGAAATTACGATAGAGAATAAAAATAGAAGAACTCTGGTCGTCGGCGAGAGCTTTACGGCAAGCGTTTCCGTCGTTCCCGAAGTAAATGACGACGAGATCGTGTGGAACGCGGACGATTTGAACGTGGTTGCGGTAAACGGCGAAGGGAAAATAACCGCGATAGGCGAGGGCGAAGCGACCATAACCGTTACGGCGGTGAACGGCGAAAAGAGCGACGAGATGACCGTGCGAGTCGTAGAAGCGGAAAACTACGAGGCGGATACTGCGAGCGCGGCGTTCGACGAAAACGCGAGAATGATTACGGCAAGCAATTTCACATCTTCTGCGATAGACGAAAAAACGATTGTCCGCAAAGACGAGTTCAAGGGCAAAAGCTATATAGAAACGGAAAATACTCATAATGCGGAAGAATATCACGTTTTCGCGTTCGTGATGAACGGCAAATTTTATGAAGGCGTGGAATATACCCTTGCGGTAAACGTTCAGCTTTTGCGCGGCGTCAGCGCGATGGGGATTTCCGTTTGCGCGGAAGCCGACGGCAGCAAGAAGATTGCCACGGCGGAGGACGACAGCGAGTTTTACAACACGACGCTTAAAAACGTCGGCGGAATTAACGAAGTAAGAATAACTTTCGTTTGCCCCGCAGACTTGGAAACTCTTTACCTTTATTGCGGAGAAGCTAACGGCTCTAATATCATAGCCTTTTCCGATTTAAGCGTTACGCCCGCTTTCCGCTATACGGAGAGAGTTGCGGAAAAAATAAACGTTTACAGAGAAGATTTCAGGTTTGCGAACGAGAGAGAGGACGGCTCCGTTGCCTCTTTCAGCGAAGATAAAGCGTATTTCTATATTCCTAGGTGGGAAGCGGGAAATTCTTCTAACTCAGTTAAAAACGAAAACGGAGAAAGCGCGCTCGTTATAACCAACAGCTATGAGAATACTTACACCCCGAGGGAAGCCGCCGCTTATTTTGCCATAGAAGAAGGCAAAAAATATACCGTAACGATAAGATATTCCACGGTAGGAACCCATAACGGACAGTTTATTATAAAGTATATCGGCGGAGAGCAGATAGGCGACGTGATAACGGAAGGCGGAACGGATTTGGCGGACAAAGAGGTTAGCCGGGAATTTACCGCGGCTACCTCTTCGGAAGGTATTCTCTTAACTTTCGGAGATTTTGTCGGTAACAACGAACTGCACGTTTCTCTTATAGAAATCAGGGAAATAATATAAAAAAGAAGGTTTTTTGATGACTAACGAAAGGACGATACCTTTAATAAAAAGAAATAAAAACGGGCTGAAAAGGGATAGAACCGTTCTTGCCGTGCTTTGCGTTATATTCTTCGTTTACGCGGCTACGCTTATTTTTCCTTTCGCGTGGATAGCTTATAACTCCGTGCGAACTCCGATAGATTTCGCAACGAATTTGTGGGGTATGCCGAGCGAATACGTTTTTGCCAACTATGCGGAAGTGCTTTCGGAATTCGATTTGATAACGATGTTCTCTAACTCGCTTATAATCTGCATAGCGGTGCCTACGTTGTCTATATTCGTTACGGCTTGCCTTGCTTACGCGCTTATAAAGTTCAACTTTAAGGCGAACAAGGTTATATACGTTATAGCCATTTCTAATATGTTCATACCGGTTGCGGGTTCGCTTGCTTCGCTTTATAAGCTGATGTCCGATATAAACTTTATAGATACGCATATAGGGTTTATAATAATGTCCGCTTCGGGCGTGGGGTTCAACTTTTTGCTTTTGCACGCCACGTTCAGAAACGTTTCGCCGACGTATGCGGAAGCCGCATCGATAGACGGCGCGGGGCAGTGGAGAACGTTTTTGCAGATAGTAATGCCGCAGGTTATGCCCGTTTGCACTTCTATCTGGCTTTTAAGCTTTATCGGCGTGTGGAACAGTTACGAAACGCCCTATCTGTTCCTCCGTTCTTACGAAACGATAGCGGTGGGCGTTAAAAGAATAAGCGACGGCGTTGCGGGCGCGGGCGCGCTTTCGGGACAATACCCGAAGCTTTTCTGCGCGATACTGATAACCACTCTTCCTATGGTGATACTCTTTTTGGCGTTCCAGAAAAAGATTATGCAATTCAGTATGGGCGGCGGGATAAAAGAATAATCAGCGTAGTTAACGAAATCGAGATAAAGGAGAATTATATATGAAAAAGCTTATAGCAGTTGTTTTAAGTCTTGCGGCACTCGTTGCAAGCGTGGGAACCGCAGGTTGCGCAAAAAAAAGCGGCTCGGCGGAGGGAACTCTCGACATAACCTTCTATAACGGCGGTTACGGCGAAGAATGGCTTGAAAACGCCTGCGCAAGATACAAGGCTATTCACCCCGAATTCAAATATTCGCTCACTCCGGAAACGGACGGCTCCTGCAACGCTTCTACAATACTTACCACGGGCAAAAATCTTCCCGATATAATAATGGGCAATAACCTCGGGTTTTCCGAACTCGTTACGGGCGGAATGATAGAACCGCTCTATGACGTGTATGCCGCAAAGGTTACTACGTCTAGCGGGGAAAAGAGCATTTACGAATATCTTTCTCCCGTGGCGAGAGATAAATACTATATGCAAAAACGCGCGGGACAGACGGAAAATCTTCCGTGGGCTTTGCCGTGGACGATGCTTCCCTGCGCAATGGTTTATAACGAAGAAATTCTTCTTTCCACAAATCACACGGATTCCGGATTCGCCGTTTCCGAAGAAAGAATTTCGGGCGGTAAATGGATAGCTCCTCCCGAAACGATTTCCGAGCTTCTTGCGTTCTTTGCGGACGTGAATAAGGACAACGAAACGAGAACAAGCAAAATAACCCCGTTCGGCTGGCCCGGAACCTCTCCGAACTACTTCTTCTTTGTGCTTTATAAATGGTGGGCGGAAGATCAGGGGCTTTCGGTAAGCAAT
>CAKQEE010000064.1 GCA_934230055.1 uncultured Clostridia bacterium | reverse complement strand
GAACAAGGATTCGGGCAGGGGCGCGCTTATAGAAATGGTTGAAATATGGAAAAAAATAAGAAAGTAATAAACAGGAACGTGTTGGCGATAATAATCTGCTGGCTCGTTTATACCTGTTCGTATTTGGGAAAGCTCGGATATAACGCGAATCTGGTGCTTATCGAGGGCGAGTTCGGCGTATCTCACGCGGAAAGCGGCACGGTCGGAACGGCATTCTTTTTTGCGTACGGCGCTGGGCAGATAGTAAACGGGTTACTATGTAAAAAATATAACGTAAAATATACGATATTTTTTGCGCTCGTCGCTTCCGCGGCGTGTAATTTTACGATAACCGTAATAAAAGATTTCGGGTGGCTGAAAATAATATGGCTCGTAAACGGCGCGGCTCTTTCGTTTTTATGGTCGCTTCTTATACGGTTTTTATCCGAAGTTCTCGATAAAGAATATACCTCCAAAGCGGTTGTGGTAATGGGAACGACGGTTGCGACGGGAACGTTTGCGGTGTACGGGTTAAGCGCGTTGTTCGTAAGTCTTTCCGTGTATAAAACGATATTCTACGTCGCTGCGGTGCTTTTGCCGTTAATTGCGATTATATGGTTTTTCTCGTATAAAGGAATGCTTGCACCGAGCGGTTCGGTGACCGATGAGGAAGAAAAGGAAGTAAACGCGCTGATAGGCGAAAAGAAAAAGGCAGACTTCGGGTTCGTTACGCTGATATTGATACTCGCGATTTTTGCCGTAGTGACCAACCTCGAAAAGGACGGGATAAACGTATGGGTACCGACGATACTCAAAGAACTGTACAATACGCCCGATTATCTGAGTATACTGCTTACGCTTTGTTTGCCGCTCGTTTCTATATTCGGCACGGCTGTCGCGGTGTTTTTCAATAAACACGTAAAAGACTTCGTGTTTCTGTGCGGCTTATTTTTCTTGGCGACGACGGGTGCGCTTGCCCTGACTCTTGCGTTTATAGGGACGTCCGCGGCGGTAATGCTCGTGTGTTTATCGTTAATATCGTTGTTTATGTCCGGAACGAACAACGTGATAACGAGTATGGCGCCGCTGTATTATAAAGAAAAAGCGAGCGCGGGCTCGCTTGCGGGAGTGCTTAACGGGTGCTGTTACATAGGAAGCACTTTGAGTTCTTACGGACTTGGTGCGGTGGCGGACGGCTACGGGTGGAACGCGGTGTTCTATCTTTTAATCTCCTGTTCTGCGGCGTGCGTAATAATTTCGGCGATAAAAACCGTTATCGGAAAGCCGAAGATATAAAAAAATAACCGACGGATAAAAATTCTGTCGGAGTAACGTTTGCGTGTCGTAAAAGACTATTTCGTTTCTTAATCTGAAAAGAGTGCTTTGCGCAATATTGTAACTGCTCGCGAGTTTCCAAGCGGGCAGTTTTGATTTTTCTATATAACCAGCCTTAAACACCGCAAGGTGATTAGACCTGTGTAAGCGGTAATTTATTCTATAAAACTTATGAACGAAGTTAAAAGCATTCAGGTAATGCTCATTATTTGAGTAAACCAAAGATAGTATTTGGCTTTCTTTCTCGTTTAACGACTTATCATAAGTATAACCTTTCATAAATGATATTTTACTGCTTATTACAAGCGAATGGTTCGGATTTACTTTTTATATTAAAAATTTAGAATGATTTTTGCATAAAAACAGGGCTTGCGACTAAAAAATCGCAAGCCCCTTGCCATATTTATAGTTTTGGCAAAAATTTTAATTCTGTTTTTAATTAAAAACGGGCGGAAAAATTAAAGCTCCGTTTTTTTCGCGACGTAATCTTTAAGCTCCGCTATCGGAATACGAATTTGCTCCATCGTGTCTCTGTCTCTCACCGTAACGCAGTTGTCCGTTTCGGAATCGAAGTCGTAGGTTATGCAAAGAGGCGTGCCGATTTCGTCCTCTCTTCTGTATCTCTTGCCGATAGACCCCGTTTCGTCGAAGTCCACCATAAAAGACTTGGAAAGCTCTGCGTAAACCTCTTCCGCTTTTTCCGAAAGCTTTTTGGAAAGAGGTAAAACCGCCGCTTTATAGGGCGCAAGGGCGGGGTGCAGCCTAAGCACCGTTCTCACGTCGTTCTTTTCCGCGTCTAAAACCTCTTCTTCGTAAGCGTTGCAAAGGAGCGCAAGCACGCTTCTTTCTACGCCGAGACTCGGTTCGATAACGTACGGAATATATCTTTCGCCCGTTTCGGCATCGAAATAAGAAAGGTCTTTGCCGGAAACGTTTTTATGTTGCGTAAGGTCGTAGTCGGTTCTGTCCGCAACGCCCCAAAGTTCGCCCCAGCCGAACGGGAACAAAAACTCGAAGTCGGTAGTCGCCTTGGAGTAGAAGCAAAGTTCTTCGGGCGAGTGGTCGCGAAGGCGGATTCTTTCCTCTTTAAGACCGATTGCAAGAAGCCATTCCTTGCAGAAGTTGCGCCAGTAAGCAAACCATTCGAGGTCTGTACCTGGTTTGCAGAAAAATTCAAGTTCCATCTGCTCGAATTCGCGTACGCGGAAGATAAAGTTACCGGGGGTGATTTCGTTTCTAAACGACTTACCGATTTGCCCTATGCCGAACGGAATTTTTCTTCTCGTGGTGCGCTGAACGTTTACGAAGTTGGTAAAAATGCCCTGCGCCGTTTCGGGGCGGAGATAGACGGTGTTTTTCGCGTCTTCCGTAACGCCCTGAAAGGTTTTGAACATAAGGTTGAACTGACGAATATCGGTAAAATTATGCTTGCCGCAGGTGGGGCAGGGAATATTATGCTCTTCTATAAAAGCTTTCATTTCCGCGTTGGTGAAAGCATCTATCGGCTTTTCGAGAGCTAAACCCGTTTCCGCGCACCAATCTTCTATAAGTTTATCGGCGCGGAAGCGTTCGTGGCACTCTCTGCAATCCATAAGCGGGTCGGAAAATCCCGCAAGGTGACCGGAAGCTACCCACGTTTGCGGGTTCATAAGGATAGCCGCGTCGAGACCGACGTTGTATTTGTTTTCTTGAACAAACTTTTTCCACCACGCGCGCTTCACGTTGTTTTTAAGCTCCACGCCGAGCGGACCGTAGTCCCAAGTGTTTGCAAGTCCGCCGTAAATTTCGCTACCGGGGAAAATAAATCCGCGGTTTTTGCAAAGATTTACGATTTTATCCATAGTGTTTTCGGTTTTCAATTCTTTTTCAGCCATAATATACCGCCGTAAAAATAAAATTTAATGATAGAATACGGTAATTGTACAATAAATCGCTCTTTAAGTCAAGTAAAGCGCGGGTAAAGCTTGGAAAAGGGCAAAAGAAAGATGACAAAAACGCCGCTTTTCCGTCGATTGCCTTTTGGACTGCGCTTTTTAATCCGAAAGTATAAAATAGGCGTAACCTATTGAAACAGAAAACAAAGTGTGATACAATAAAAATACGCTTGACGCGTCAGGCGAAAGGATAGCCGCAACGCGGGCGAAATTTAAAAGAAAAAAGCTCTTTCAAAGTGAAAGAGCAATCGCCGCTGCGATAAGAGATAAGAAAAGTTTTTTATTTGAACTTGCCTTGTTATCTTGTATCTATATTATACGGTATCGGCGAAAAAATGTCAAGGGAGATTTACAAAAATGTCGAAGTTTTATTTGGGAATGGACATAGGCACGGATTCTTTAGGGGTAGCTTGCACGGACGAAAACTATTCGCTTCTTCGCGCAAAGAGAAAGGATTGCTGGGTAACGCGCCTTTTCGACGAAGCGAAAACCGCTTCCGAAAGAAGAACGAAGAGAACGGCAAGGCGACGCCTCGAACGCAGAAAGTACCGTATAAAATTGCTTCAAGAACTGTTTGCACCCGTTATTTCGGATAAAACTTTCTTCATAAGGCTTAACAACAGTCAATTTTTACCGGAAGATAAAGACGCGTTGCTTTTCTTTGGCAGAGACGCTATTTTTGCCGACGAAGGCTACCGCGATAAAGATTTTCACAAAGAATTCCCCACCGTATACCATTTGAGAAAAGCCCTTATGAGCGGCAAAAAATACGATTTGCGGCTTTATTATCTCGCCGTTCATCATATCGTAAAATATCGCGGACATTTCCTTATCGAAGGCGGAATAAGCGACGTGCGAGACGAGAAGAGACTTTTTACCGCGCTGAACGAAGCATTTTTCGGGTATTACGGGGAAGAAACCGTAATCTTCGACGAGAACCTTGCCGCTTCCGCAAAGGGAATTCTGACGAGCGCGGGCGGGATTAAGGATAAACAGAAACAGCTTTGCTCGTTGTTCGGGATTTCGGATAAA
This sequence comes from uncultured Clostridia bacterium, assembly GCA_934230055.1. Classification (GTDB taxonomy): domain Bacteria; phylum Bacillota; class Clostridia; order Christensenellales; family Borkfalkiaceae; genus UBA1259. The sequence continues at coordinate 2,117 of CAKQEE010000064.1, read as the reverse complement.
ACGGGCAAAGACGCCGTTAAAGCTATGTGCGGAGCTTCTTTTTCGCCCGCGGTTCTTTTCGGAGAGGCTTTTAAGGGCGAAAAATCTTTATCGTTCAAAAAGCTGAAAGACGAAGAATTTGAACCGCTCGAAGATGTTTACGGCGACGCCTTTACCGTGCTTGCGGCTTTGCGCGGCGTATACGAATTCGCGGTGTTTGAAAAGCTTTTGTCGGGTTGTCCCGATATTTCTTCCGCGATGATAAAAATATACGAAAAGCACGGCAAAGACCTTAAAAAACTTAAAGAGTTTATAAAAAATTATCTCGTATTCGACGCGAGGGAAGCGTATAGAAAGATTTTTAAAAGCACGGGAGAGACCGCGAATTACGTCAATTACGTGGGGTATACCAAAAAGGGCGGGGATAAGGTAAAGGTTAAACCGTGCAAGGACGAGGATTTTTTCGCTTACCTTAAAAAACAGCTCGTCGCTTTTAACGAAAACGGTATGATAAAGGAAGACGAAGAGGCTGAAAGGATTTATTCCGAGATAATCGCTGAACTCGAACAGGGAACCTTTCTGCCCAAAATTTTACATTCGGACAACGGACTTTTCCCTCATCAGGTAAACGAGGACGAGCTTAACAAAATCGTTGCCGCGATGAAAAACAACTATCCCGAAACCGCGGAGTTTGCCGATAAAATTTTGCCGCTGTTCCTGTTCAGAATACCTTATTACGTAGGTCCTCTTACGGGAAAGAGAGCGTGGGTAAAACGCAAAAACGTAAAGATAACGCCTTGGAATTTCGACGAGGCGGTGGATAAGGCTGCAAGTAACGAAGCGTTTATGCGAAATATGACGAATAAATGCACCTATTTGCGCGGCGAAGACGTTCTTCCTAAAAATTCGGTGCTGTATCAGCGGTTTAACCTGCTCAATCAGCTAAACAAACTGAAAGTAAACGACGTGCCTATAAGCGTTCCGATAAAGAAAAAGATGTACAATGAGCTTTTTACCGAGTACGCGAAAGTAACCGATAAAAAGATTAAAGAATTTTTGGTGCGGGAGGGTATTATTTCCCGCGAGGAAGAAAAAACCGCCGCGATAAGCGGTAAAGACGGCGAATTCAACGCTTCGCTTTCTTCTTACGTAAAGTTTGTGAAAATACTCGGCGAATTCGCGAAAAACGACCTTCGTAACGGCGGCGGGGTTGTGGAAAAAATAATATTGTGGCACACCCTTAATACCGATAAAAACATAGTGGAAAGCCTGATAAAGAAAAATTTCGGAAAAATTCCCGAAATTGCCGAGAATATCAAAGTTCTTAAAGGACTTTCTTTTAAGGACTTCGGCAGACTTTCCGAAAAATTCCTTACGGGAATATTCGCGACGGACGCGGAAACGGGCGCGAAGCGTTCTATAATGGATTTGCTTTACGAAACGAACGAAAACCTTAACGAGATTTTGTTTGACGAACGATACGGCTTCGAGCAGATTATAAAACGCGAAAACGGCGAACTCGAAGGCGAAAAAAACGAAATAACTTACGAGGACGTGGATAACCTTTACGTTTCGCCCGCCGTGAAAAGGGGAATATGGCAGGCGGTTATAACGACTGACGAATACGTAAAAATTATAGGCAAAGAACCGGATAAAATTTTTATCGAGGTTACGAGAGAAGACGGCGTAAAGGGCGATGAAGGAAGAAAGTATTCGCGCAAAACGCAGCTTCTCGAAAAGTATAAGTCTCTTACCGAATCGGAAGGCTTTTCGGAGATTATAAAAGAACTTTCCCGCGAGGACGTGACGGATATGAAGCTTCGCCGCGAGAAATTATATCTATACTTCCGTCAGCTTGGCAGATGTATGTATTCGGGCAAAAAAATCGACCTTGAAGATTTGCTGTGTAACGACGCGAAAAGGTCCGTGACGTACGACGTTGACCACGTTTTGCCGAGAAGTTATATAAAAGACGATAGCTTATCCAACAAGGTTTTGGTTCTCCGCACCAAAAACGCGGAAAAGAGGGACGTTTACCCGTTGCCTGCGGGCTTTACCGACCAAAAGCCGTTCTGGAAGTTTTTGCTTACCAAAGGGCTTTTGGAAAAAACGACTTACGACCGCCTGACGAGAACGGA
>CAKQEE010000063.1 GCA_934230055.1 uncultured Clostridia bacterium | reverse complement strand
GCTTAGAGCGGTGGTTTTTTCGTTTAAGGCACAATAAAAAGAGTGCCTGCTTCATTGATTTACGCAGGCACTCTTCCTTTTTATATATTTATTTTTTTACAATACAAGCAAAAATAAGCAAGCACGAAGTATTTGCAAATATTTTTGCAAAGTTTTTAAACAGATACGTCGGTTTGCTTATGCAAAGCGCAAAGTGACGGTGGTCACAGACAAAATATTTATTTTATCACGTTTCAATGTCATAATATAGTTTTTTGCGAGGCGATGTTATCAAGTTTTTATTTTTTAATTTTGACCTTAAAGAAAGGTAATCTAGAAAAAATAAACAAAACAAAATAAAACAGTAAAACGTCTATCGCAATCAGACACGGAAACAACAGGTAACGTATAAGTAGGTTTTTATCGTAAAGATTCACGCCCAGAATAAAGTTGAACGCAAAGGTAATCAGAAGTAAATTAAACACAACGATGCCGCTTGTAACGATTTTATCCGTGCTAACGCATTTCGGCATTGTTTTTCTGCTGTTTTTTGCGTAAATTATGCCACACATAATCGGAAAAATCGCCGCCAAACATAAAAACAACGCAGCATATTTTGAGGGTAACAAGCTTTCCGTCATCACGGAAGATAGCAGAAAATATTCCGCAACAAGTAGCGCAAAAACAAAGAGTGCGGAAAAGAAGAACAATTTGTTTTTATAAACCTTTCCTTGCGGTTTGGAAGAGCTTTTTGTTGATACTCTAACCTTAAAGCCTTCTTTTTCCGCATTGCTTACAACATCGGAAAAATCTATCTTCCCGCCAAAGTTTCGCATTTCACGCTTTATAATGCTTTCGTCGGAAATAGTTTCGCTAAAAGCCACTTGTTTTTGCGCCTGTTCCATGGCGGATTCCGTATTAACGTTCGGTTTTAATTCTTCTTTTTGTTTATTACTTTGATTTTCAAGCTCCGAACTCTGTATAAGCCCGCTTAAAATTGTCCTGAAATTGAATTCCTTGGCGGCTTCGTCGTTCTTTTGCTCCGAAAAATCGTTTCTGCCTGTTTTGGCAACCTGAATATAATCGGACTTTTTCTCCGTCTTTTTGGGTTCACTAGCGGTATATCCGCCTACCGAATTCGATTCGCCGTTATTTAATCTGTTAAGCGAAGCCGAATTTCCGTAAAAATCGTTGGACGTTGAAACGCCGTAAGCACATGCATCGTTTTGCGATTGATTAACTGCTTGATTTTCTTCGTTTTTGTCGAATTTTTTAATATTTTCTTGTTTTTGATACGGAGTATCGCTGTCGCGCTGAATGAATACGATCTTATGTTCTGTTTTATCGTTTGTAAATGCCGAATTTCCTTGCGAATTTTCGACAATTCCTGCGTTCTTGTCGCTTTTTTCCTCGACATTATGCGGTTCTTGTTCGGTATAATTTATCAGTTTATCTATTATGGCTCGCGAATAAGACCAGTTTGATAAATTTTCGTTGACAAAATCAACTCCTTTCGGAGTAATCTTAATATATTTGCGCCTTCCCGTATCCGAATCATACCAATAGGATTTTACGTATTCGCCGTTTTCCAGGCGTTTAAGCGAGCTATAAAGCGTAGCTTGATTAAGCTGATATTTTTTATTGCTTTTTTCTTCGACGGTGTCGATAATTTGTTGCGCATATTTATCGCCTTCGAGCAGGGTATGCAAAATAATTGTGTCAATATGACCTCTTATAAGATCGCTGGAAATAGCTTTTTGTTCCATAAAACTCTCCGTCAAACGTGTCCTTTTGGCGTTATTTTCTCTTTACTTATTACTTATTATACAATAGAAATAAAAGTTAGTCAATAAAAAACGATAATTTGTTGAATTATTACAGACATAATCGCGCTTAAAATCGTTAGTAAATTACTTAATAAATTGTTATTTTTGACAAAAAAAATCGTTTTTTATCCTTTTTGTCTCGTTTTGATACGGTAATTCGGGCAAAAAACGGGCTAATCTGCAATAATATGTTCAAAATAAGAAAAATTATATAGAAAATTGCATTTAACTCTATTTTATTTGATATGTTACAAAAATTTATAGAAATTTATAACCAAATTGATAAAGTATAAACCTAAAAATTTTTAGTTTTAAGAAAATATCAAAGAATATGGGCTTAATAAGAAAAATTATATAGAAAATTGCATTAAATTTCTTGTAAACTTTTTTTGAAGTTTTTATAGCACATCTATGCGTAAAAGCTGTCTTTTGCGCATAGATATAAACGTTTATTTTTTATAAAAGAACGGTATTCCCTAGTTTTTTTCTAACGATTTATATTGTGGATAACCCTACCGTATGTCAAGTAAAACTATTCGTTTTTCATAAATTTTTTACGCAAAGTTTTTTTAATCGGCTTTACAAATCGTTTTCCCCGTGGTATAATTTAAGTATGAAAGCTAAAACGAAAACCTATTTTGAAGAGCGCGAAATTTCATGTATCGACAGGACGAATTTAATCGTAGAAGAACTTCCGTATTACGTAAGGGATTTTTTCGTAGGCGTCGAACAGCGTACCTCGCCCCTTACGCGGCTAAATTATGCTTACGATTTGCGCGTGTTTTTCGATTTTCTTTCCAAAAAGGTTTTTCGCGGAAAAACTATCGCAGATATAGAGCTGAAAGATTTAGACGCGCTTACAGCTGCCGATATAGAATATTTTTTAAGTTACCTTTCCCACTACTCTATCAACGATAAAGAAGAACGTTGCACAGAAACGGGTAAATCTAGGAAGCTTTCTACCCTCCGTGCTTTCTATAAGTATTTTTTCAACAAAAATTTACTTTCCGCAAACACCCCGACAAAAGTTTCAATGCCGAAGTTGCACGATAAAGAGATTGTTCGGCTTGAAAGCAGCGATAAAAAAGACGAGATCGGCGATATGTTATACGTTGTTCAAAGCGGCAACGGATTAACTCGCAGGCAACTTTTGTTTCATAACGGCACTGCCCTGCGCGACACAGCTATCGTGACGCTTTTTTTAGGAACGGGGATTCGTATCAGCGAGTTGGTCGGGCTTAATATAGAAGACTTTGACTTTGATTCTCAAAGCTTTGTGGTGACACGAAAAGGCGGAAATCGAGCGGTTTTATACTACAACGATCAGGTTGAATACGCTCTTAAGCAATATTTGAATTCCCGTATGGCAAACGATAAGATTCCGCCATCGGAACGCGCCTTTTTCCTCTCTTTGCAAAATAGACGCATTTCTACACGGCAGGTTCAGGAATTGGTGAAAAAATACGCAAGGATAGTTTCACCCTTAAAAAAAATAACTCCTCATAAATTGAGAAGCACTTTCGGTACAAGTTTATACAGGCAAACAGGCGATATTTACGTGGTTGCGGATTGTTTGGGACATAAAGATGTGAACACTACTAAAAAACACTACGCAGCCATAACCGACGATGTACGCAAAAAAGCGGGAAAAGGAATGTTTATAGGCAAAAAAGACGATTAGCCGATGAATGGTTCAATAACTTTTGAGTAATTAAAGCAACTTTTACCGAACAGCCAGCTGTCAAAGTGATTAGATAAATTTTGAACCCCATAATAAAACAGGAAGCTATAATTTGCGGATACAACTTGCACTATAAAAACATATAGCTTTAAAAGCTTACTCCGACGGCGATTTTATTTGAAAAAAACTTTAATTTCAAGAGTTTTGTTTTTGCTTAAAATTCGCGTTTTTGTAAAAAACTCTTCTCTGTCGTCAAAGTAAATGCGCACAATTTGAGATAATTCCTTTTTCCTGTTCAACTAAAAAGCTAAAAAAGCCTTTCTCCCCCTTTTAATCAACATTTCTCATCTGATAATTTTTGTTATTTTTATTATCTTATAGTTTTTATCGGGTTCGATACACTTTCCGCAATTATCGCAAATTTTCGTTTTATCCAACTCGCAATAATCATCACATAAATCTTCGTCTTCAAATTCTTCGTAAGCGTTTTGCAACGTTTTATTCTTTTCGCCTTTAATTTCCGACATAAAATTTTTCTCCTTAAAAAATTTCTTAAATTATACAACACGAAGAGATAAAAATCAAGTACCAAGAACAAAAAATAAGCGAACGTTTGTTTGACATTTTAATTTTAATTCGTTATAATTGTCTTATATGAGAAAAACAGAATTGAACGAAAAATTGAAAGCCGTTTATGATTTTACCGTTAATTATCTGGATAATTACGGTTATCCGCCGTCCGTGCGGGAAATTTGCGCCGAGTTGAACATAAAGTCTACGGCTACGGCTTATGCATATATAGAAAGATTAAAAGATAAAGGGCTTCTTAATAAAGATCCGCAAAAAAAACGTTCTTTAAGCGTTTCCTGCGGCGCACGAAAGTTTAAATCTGTGCCGATTATAGGCGTTATTGCGGCAGGCCAGCCGATTTTTGCTGTGGAAAACCTTGAAGGATACGTTCCTTTACCGGATAATTTTGGCGGAAACGATGAAAAATTTGCATTGAGAGTTAAAGGCGAAAGCATGATAAACGCCGGAATTTATGATAACGATATTATTATAATAAGCCGCCAAAATACTGCCGAAAACGGCGATATTGTTGCCGCACTCGTTGACGATGAGGCAACCGTGAAGCGTTTTTATAAAAAAGAAGGAAAATTTATTCTTCATCCGGAGAACGACTCTATGCAAGATATGATTTTCGATCAGGTCAGCATCTTGGGAAAAGTAAAAGGATTATTAAGGAAATTTTAGCTTTTATTCGGGCTTTTTTGTTTGAAAACCGGTTAAAAATAAGCAATATTAAATAAAAAGTTTTTTAGATAATTTTACGAAACAAAAAACGCAGTTTATAAAAATCCATTTTAACAGGGTTACGAACTGCGTTTTTTATTGTTTTTTCTTGCTTAAAACGGCAAATACTTAAATGTGGTACAAAAATTTAACGTAATTTTCTCTATGATTTTTACAAATCGAGATTTTCCAGCGTCATTTTGCAATGTTCGTACGTGAGACCGCCCTGAAAATAAGCGATAAACGGAGGTCTTATCGGCGCGTCTGCCGAAAGTTCGATAGATGAACCCTGAACGAAACAGCCTGCCGCCATAATAACTTCGTCTTTATAGCCCGGCATTTCGCTCGGTTCGGCGGAAACAAAGCTATCCACGGGGGAATTTTTCTGCACACATTTTATAAAAGAAATAAGTTTTTCGCGGTCGCCGAACTTTACTGCGGTTATAATATCGCCCGGCATAATGTGCGCACTCGGAGAAGTTTCGTAACCAAGCTCGTTAAACGCCTTTACAAAAAGCAGAGCGCCTTTAACGGCTTGCAACACAACGTGCGGAGCAAGGAACAAGCCCTGAAAGTAATATTGATAGCCGAACGCATAAGAACCGACTTCGCCGCCCACAGATGGCGAAGTAAGTCTGTTCTGAACGAGTTCGACGTACTCTTTTTTTCCGACGACATAGCCGCCCGTCGGAACGATACCCGCGCCGGGGTTTTTTATCAAAGAACCCGCCGCAAGATCCACGCCGACTTCGGTAGGCTCGCGCTCTTCAATAAACTCGCCGTAACAATTATCGAGGAATATGCAGCCCGTAAAACCGCAATCTCTAACGATTTTTACGCCTTTCGCAATTTCTTCGACCGATAAGGCTTTACGCCATTCGTACCCCCTCGACCTTTGTATATAAATCATCTTCGGTTGTTTGTGAAGGGAAAAATATTTAAAGATCTCTTCTTTGTCGAAAAAACCGTTTTTAAGTTTTATAAAATCGAATTTAATTCCGAAATCCGCAAGCGTACCGCCGCCCGTTCCCGAAACCACGTCTTTCAACGTGTCGTAAGGCTCGCCGGTAATGCTTAAAACGACGTCGTTCGGTCTTAACACGCCGTAAAGACTTGCGGAAATCGCGTGAGTGCCGCAGGTTATGAACGGAGAACATATTGCGGCTTGCGCGCCGAAAATATCGGCAAAAACGCTATTGAGCGCGTCTCTGCCTTCATCTCCGTAACCGTATCCTGTGGAACCGCAAAAATGCCTTAAAGCGATTCTGTTTTTTTGAAAAGCTTTAACAACCTTTTTTTGGTTGAAATATGCAATTTCTTCCGCTTTTTTGAATTGCGTTTCAAGCGATTTCTCGCATTTTTCGATAAAATTTCTTTCAATCATAGTTCGTTACAAATCCTTTCTGCAAGTTTTTCCGGTTTATCGGGTTGTAATTCGATAAGTTTCGGCAGCTTTTTAAAGAACGTAATCTGCCTTTTTGCATAATGCCTTGTGTTCAGTTTAGTTAAATCGATTGCTTCTTCGAGCGAAATTTCTCCGCTTAAATAAGAAAAAATCTCTTTATAACCGATGCCTTGCATACATTGATTTTTAAGCGTTACGCCTTTCTTTTTCAAAGAAATTACCTCTTCTATCAATC
>CAKQEE010000062.1 GCA_934230055.1 uncultured Clostridia bacterium | reverse complement strand
CTTCTATTCCCGCTTCTCTAAGCTCTTTTGCAACCCTTTCCACAAGCTCTTTACGCTTTTCCGCGGTAACGAACTTTCTTTCGGGAATTTCGGGATTTTCGTCCATTTCGAGAACGGCGTTAAAAGCGGTTATAGCCACTTCGAGCATATCGTCCGTCGGTTCTTTGGTCGTTATTCTTTGAAGCAGAAGCCCCGGAGCTTTAAGCGGAAGCACGAGCGGACTTTTGGTTTTTGCAAGAGCTTTTAAAAGCTCGTAAGAAAGCCCCGCGACGACGGGAAGAAGAAGGAGCTTACAAAGCACTCTCAACGCGCCGGTCAGCACGTCTTTTCCGACGAGCGACTCGAAACAAGCGAAAACTATTATGCTTATCACAAGCACGAAAACTATAAACGTGGTGCCGCACCTGTCGTGAACTCTCGTGCAGCCCCTTGCGTTTTCTACCGTTAAAGGAAGCCCCTTTTCGTAACAGCTTATGGTTTTATGCTCCGCGCCGTGATACATAAAGGTGCGCCGAACGTCTTTAAGAAGCGAACATAAAAGTATATAAGAAACGAATATAAAAAGTTTAAGCCCGCCCTCGATAAAGTTTTTCGCCCATACGCCGAAGGTTGCGCCGCCTAAAAACCACTTTTCAAAAAGTCCGCGCACGAACTGCGGAAGCCACATAAAAAGCACTATCGCAAGCGCAAGCCCCACGATAAGGGAAATGCCGCTTACCACGCTCATTACGTTTACTTTAAGTTTTTCCGAAACCCACTTCTCGAATTTAGAAGGTTCCCCCTCTCCGTATACGTCAGCCGAGCGCATAAGACACGCCGTACCGCCGATAAGCGACTGCAAGAACGAATACACGCCGCGAATTATCGGCAAACGGAAAAAAACGTTCCTTTCTTTTATCGGTTTAACACGCTTCGTTTCAAGACGTATAACCCCGTCTTCGTCCCTCACGGCAAGAGCTTCCGAACTTGCGCCGCGCATCATAACCCCCTCTAAAACGGCTTGTCCGCCGATAGAGGTCACGCGTTTTTTTGCGTTTTTCGCTTTTTTAGAAATTTTTAGGGTTTTCTTCTCTTCGGGTTTTGCTTTTTTTGCAATCTTCGAGTTTTCCTCCGCAAAAACGGCGGAAGAATTTTCGGATTCGGTAGATTCAGATTGATTTATATCGTTTTCGCTATCTAAAATACTAATCATTTAAGAAGTTCGGATAAAAAGAAAAAGCGGCTTTAAGGGTAGTAAATACTCTTAAAGCCGCGAAGCAAACGTATTATTTTGCCTTGCCGTATCTCTTGTTGAATTTGTCAACGCGGCCGCCGGTATCTACCAATTTTTGCTTACCAGTAAAGAAAGGATGGCATTTGGAACAAATATCAACCTTTATAACGTCAGTTTTTTTAGTGGAACCGGTTTTGAAAGTTTCGCCGCAGGCACATTGAACCGTTACTTCATGATAATCCGGATGTATTCCCTGTTTCATAAAACACCTCAAAATTTATTTACCGTGTAATTATATTACATTTTTTAAGTTTAGTCAACTATATCCGCCGTTTTTTTCGCCTTTTTATCAAAAGTTTTACTTATACCCCGCGGACAAGCGATTACTTCTCAGGTTTATGCTATTTTAGCGCTGTTTATCGCCCGTTCGTTACGATTGTAACTTTGCCCCTGCTTTTATCTCCGTAAAACTTTACAGAAAATCTCCTGTTGTTTAACGGGCGACAAGGTTATTTTACGACGGCAGCCGTTATTTTGCTTGATTTTTTTTGCGTTTTGTTATATAATTTATTGCAATGTTCAAAAAAACGGAGTGTTTATGAAAGGTTTTAAGCTTATTAAGCCCTTTAATCTCGAAGAAAAAGAGCTTGCGGAAACCGAAAACACGGCGGCTTGCACAAAGGCGAGAATTACGAAAGCTCTCGTAACCCTTTCGGACGTGCTGTGCTATCGCGGAGACATCGACTGCGAAAGCGTTGTTCTCGGCAGTTCGGGCATAGGCGTGGTTTCCGAAACGGAAGCAAATCTTTTCGGGCTGGAAAAAGGCAAGCATATCTATATAGAACCGTGCAAAGAATGCGGAGAATGTTATAATTGTAAAAACCGCGAATACGACAAGTGTCTCGACAGGCTTATCGCCGGAGAAGATTACGACGGATTTTTAAGCGATTTTATGTCCGTTCCGCACGAAAAACTATTCGTTTTGCCGGAAAGCGTTTCCGATTTCGAGGCGTTGTTTATCGACCACATCTCCCTTGCGGTTGCGGTAGTCGATAAGCTCGGCGTGCAAAAAGGCGATTACGTGGCTATCCTCGGAGCGAACAACTTCGGCAACATTTTAGCGCAGCTTCTTATATATTATCAGGCGGTGCCGATTGTTCTCACCACGGACGACGAGGACTACGAAATTGCGAAAAAGTCGGGCGTGTACTATGTTCTCGGCAAAGACGACAACTGGCAGAAAGAAGTGGCTTCCATAACGAGCGGAAGAATGGCGGATAAAACGGTTTTCATTTACGAATCGGATATTCCCATCGTCAAAGCCTTTGCCCTTTCCTCTTTCAACGCGGCGGTTGCTATAACGGGCGTTACCTCGGGGAGCATTTCCATTTCGTTTACGCAGGCTATAAAAAAGCAGCTCGACATTCTTTGCATCAACAACGGCTTCGGGAACGCGGCTTCCGCAATCAATCTTATCGCCAACAAAGCGGTGAATTTATCGCAATTAAAACTCGATTCCGCTCCGTACGAATCCGTTCCCGAGACGTTCAAAGCGCTTTCGGACGAATACGAAAAAACGGGTAAAATTCACGAAACGGTGATAGATCTTATTTGAGCGTTTATTTAAGATTTCGGCTAAAATTTTTTTATAAAATATAAAGCTATCCCCGCGGCGAAGCATTCGCCGCGGGGATAGCTTTTTCAAGTTTTAAATTCTATATAAAATTTATTACTTTGCGTATTTATCTATGATTGCGTGCATTTGCGGTAAGGCTTTTTCCATTAACGCGACAAGCTTGAACTGCGTTCTCGCCCTGTCTAAATTATGGTTCTCGCGCGAAGTTCTGAAATATACGTCACCGCGCAGGTAGTCCTCTAAAAATCTTATGCCGCACTCGTAAGTCATCATAATCGCGCCGAGCGGTAAGTTGTCAAGCTCCGATTCCGTTAAACAACCTTTCAACTCGGAAAGATAGCCTTTGGCGTACACGTCGAAAAGTTCCAAAGAGAACTCCACTTTTGAAAGGTCGCGCTCGTCCTCCGCCGCAGTATTGCACCCGAAACGGATACTGTCGCCGAAGTCGTAGCACGTTGAACCCGGCATAATGGTATCGAGATCTATAACCGCAAGGGCTTTATTCGTCTTCGCGTCGAACAAAACGTTATTAAGTTTGGTGTCGTTATGCGTAACCCTCGAAGGAATTTCCTTAGAAGCAAGCTTATCGACAATCTTACCCGTCATTTCCTTTCTCGCAAGCGCGAATTCTATTTCCGCTTTTACGGAATCCTTTCTTCCGGCTTTGTTTTCTTCTATCGCGTTAAGAAGGTCGTTAAAACGCTTTTTCGTATCGTGGAACTGCGGAATTGACTCGTATAAAAGCGACGCGTCGAAATCCGCGAGCATTGCCGCAAAACGCCCGAACGCAACCGCCGACTGATAAAATATTTCGGGATTTTCCGCTATCTGATACGCTGCGGAATCTTCTATAAAAAGATATACTCTGAAATAATTTTCACCGTCCGTCCAGAACACTTTTCCGTCTTTTGCGGGAATAAGAGTCATAGCTTCCCTGTCCGCATCGCCGCCGCGCGCCGTCACGATTTTTCTCGCAAATTCGGTAACGAGCTTTACGTTGTTCATAAGTCTCGGCACATCCTTAAAAATCGTGTTGTTCACGCGCTGCAATATATATTGCTTTTTACCGCCGTTAGCGGTAGTTTTAACAAGATAAGTATCGTTTATATGTCCTGCGCCGTAGCGTTCGCAATAAGTGACTTCTCCTTCAATCCCGAAATGCGCGCACGCACCCAAAGCGTCGTAACCCATAAAGCTTTAATTCCTCCGTAAAATCGGCTCTGTGCCGAACACCTTTTCTTTTTACTATATTGTAAGTTTTCGGAAGGGTTTTGTCAAGCTAAATATTGCCGTTTTCTTTGTATCTGAAAAGGTTTTTTCGTTTTTACGCACACAGAAAAAGTTCGGGCGAGAAAGAAATCTTTCTCGCCCGAACTTTACTCTTATCGTCGCGCCGATAAAATTATTATTTCTTCCCCTCTTCGCCGCCGAGGACGAATACGTTGACCTTTTTTAGCGTCGGGTTTTCATACGCGTTTATTTCGTATTCCCTTTCTAAGTTTTCGACAACGTTTTCGTAAAATTCGCTTTCGACGTACAGATTTTCCGTTAATCTCAAAATCGTCCTGAATTCTTCCCATTCGCGACTAACGCGCTGATAAACGTCGGGATTCTCGGTTTTATAAGCGTAAAAATTAGTGACGAAGGCTTCCGTCTTTTCGTACCCGCGAAGCTTTGCGTACTCGAAATAAGCCTCTTTTTTCGGAACTTCCTGCGGAATACGTTCGTCTACCTTTGCCCAGTATTCGTTATACGGCTCGTATGTTTCGTCGGGACATTCGTAAGTATAGTCAAGCCCGAACACAGCGACTTGCACGCTGCAATTATCGTTTATATAAAGATTTTCTATCGAACCGAGTTCCTTATAAATACCGTCTTCGTAAAACGGCAACGCTCCGAATATTATACTTATTTCGCCCGCTTCGCTCTTGCCGGTATACGCGGTTAAATCCAGCGTTTCCATAGCCGAGGTTACGATTATTCTTCCCGCTATTTTTTTTACCGTTTTCGGCAATACGAAATTTTTAACTTTGGTAAAGGAAGTTAAAAAATATCTCGTCTTGTTATAAACGTGATCCTTGCCCGCCAAATACTCGTCGTCCTCGCCTATCTGCGTAAGCGCGCCGTTATCGGGATCTTCAAAAACGATTTCCTCTAAATATTGCGGATAGCAAAGCGCCATGTCGCCTATTTTCTTGACGTGCTTCGGTATAATCAGCTTTTTAGTCGCGGGAACGGAATGTTTTCCGAGAACGGTAACGCCTTCGGGAACGGTATAACTCTCTCTCACGGACACCGAGGGCATATCGCCTATATAATCGTTTACGAAGGTATTATCCCTCTGCTTCGCCACGATAGCCACAGCGTCCTTTTCCGCAAGCGTTTCGCCTTTCGTAAGACTTTTCGCCGTCAGGTACTTATCGCCCGTATACCCCATCGTATCGGTCATAAACGGAATTATACAGGCTTTGGCAAAGGCAAAGTCCTTTTCTTCCACGACGTAGTTATGCCCGTCGAAGGTCGCAAAAGCAAATTTTTTAAGCAATAATCTGAAATCCGAAAGTTCGAGTTTGGAAAAGTCGTAGCCGCCTTTTTCTTCAAATATCGCGTCCACTATGTATTTTTCGCTGTCGTAATATACGAAACGCATCTGATACTCGTTGCCGTACCTCTGATAATGCGCGAGCGTAAAGTCGAACTTGCCGTTCTCGTATTCTTTGAAAAACATATTCACGCAACTTTCGTTCTCTTCTCCGTAGCTTGCCGCGTCTATGCACGACGAACCGAGAAATTCGTATCCGCCGTCCTTTTCGGTCACGCGGACGTGCATATACGAATAGCCTTCTATAAAGCTGTACGTTTTGCCAAAGCTCCCGTCGCCCATAACCTCCGCCACGGACTTTGCAAGAACGGCTATATTAAGCCCCTGATAAAGCGCGCTGCTCGTCGCTTTGTATCTTTCCCGCGCGTCAAGCTCCACGTCTTTAAGACCGTCGCCGAGATGTAGTTTAAGCGCGGTAAAGAGAGGCGCGGTGACGGACGCAGGGCGATCCGAATAAACGCTTACCCCGCTTTTTGCAGTTGCGGCAGACCGCAACGTCCGCGCGCTTAAAACGCCCTGCACGCTTTGCACGGCGACCGCCGAAGAATCGGAAGAAACTGCTTTTTTTGTATACCCGGCAGATTCAAACGTGCCTTCCACGACTTCCGACATTACGCCGACTTTCTCGAACGTTCTTTTGCTTCCGCCGAGGCTGCCTAAAATACTGCACGCGGAAAGCGTGAACGCCAAAATCGCAAGGCACGCCGCCGCGGTTATCGCTAAAAATTTCTTTCTTGTTTTCATATTCTTTTTCCCCGTCTGACAAACCTTAAAAGCGACCCCGAAAAAATATCTTTCGGAGCCGCTTCTCGGATTATTGATTATTTTTTAAGACATTCTTCGACCGCGACCGCGCAAGCGACGGTTGCGCCTACCATCGGGTTGTTGCCCATACCGATAAGACCCATCATCTCTACGTGAGCGGGAACGGAAGAAGAACCCGCGAACTGCGCGTCCGAGTGCATTCTGCCCATCGTATCGGTCATACCGTAAGAGGAAGGACCTGCCGCCATATTGTCGGGGTGGAGCGTTCTGCCCGTGCCGCCGCCGGAAGCAACGGAGAAGTATTTAACACCGTTCTCGTTGCACC
>CAKQEE010000061.1 GCA_934230055.1 uncultured Clostridia bacterium | reverse complement strand
ATATGGAACCCTCGGACGTGCGTTCTATGTGTTGTCGTTTGCGTCTCGACCTTCGCGAACTCCGCAAGAAATCGGGTGGCTTTTTCGGCAGCGGCGAAAGCACAGGTTCCGTCGGCGTAGTTACCATAAATATGCCGAGAATAGCGTATCTTTCCGCAACGCAGGAAGAGTTTTACGAACGTTTAACACGCCTTATGGATTTGTCTGCAAGAAGCTTGAAAATCAAGCGTGAAACGATTACGAAGCTTCTCGAAGCGGGTTTGTATCCCTACACGAAGAGATATTTGGGAACGTTTGCAAACCACTTCTCCACGATTGGTCTCGTGGGTATGAACGAAGCTTGCCTTAACGCGAAATGGATTAAAAAAGACCTCACCGCGTCCGAAGCTCAGCAGTTCACGAAAGACGTTCTCAACTTTATGAGAAACAAACTTTCCGATTATCAGGAGCTTTACGGTGACCTTTATAACCTCGAAGCGACGCCCGCGGAATCCACTTCTTTCCGTCTTGCAAAGCACGACAAGAAGAGATACCCCGACATTATCACCGCTTCCGATTGCGATAAAACGCCTTACTATACGAATAGCTCGCATTTGCCCGTCGGCTTTACGGACGATATATTCAGCGCGCTGGATATTCAGGACGATTTGCAAACCCTTTATACCTCCGGCACGGTATTCCACGCCTTCCTCGGACAGAAGCTGCCCGACTGGAAAGCCGCGGCGAACCTCGTTCGTAAAATTGCGGAAAACTATAAGCTTCCGTACTACACCATGTCGCCGACCTATTCGGTCTGCGCCGATCACGGTTATATACCGGGCGAAGTTTATAAATGCCCCGTATGCGGAAAGACTACCGAGGTTTACAGCCGAATAACCGGTTACTATCGTCCTATCCAGAACTGGAACGACGGTAAGCGCGCAGAGTTTGCGGACAGAAAGGTTTACGACGTAGAGAATTCGCACTTCCACGCGCATAAAAACGGTTGCGATTGCGCAAAGCACGAAGCCGTTGTGGAAGAAAAACTCGTTAAGCCCCTTCTCTTTACGAGGAACGGTTGCCCGAACTGTAAAACCAGCAAAATGATGCTCGATAAAGCGGGTATCGAGTACGACGTCGTCAATGCGGAAGAGGATAAGGAAACCACTCTTAAATACGGTGTTAAAAAGGCCCCCACTCTTTTGGTTCCCGAAGCGGACGGCATAAAGGCTTACGACAACGCGAGTGAAATAAGAAAATACATAGAGAGTAAAAACTAATGTACGATATAATCGTTATAGGCGGCGGTGCGGCGGGAATGACGTCCGCGCTGTACGCTTTAAGAAACAGCAAAACCGTGCTTGTGCTGGAAAGCGAAAGCCTCGGCGGGCAGATAGCTACTTCTCCGAGACTTGAAAACTTTCCTTCGATAAAGGCGATAAGCGGCGAGCAGTTTGCGGACAATCTTTTTGAACAGATAACCGCAATGGGCGCGGATTTCGAGATAGAAAAAGCCGTCGGCGTGGAAAAGATTGCCGAAGGATGTTTTAAGGTGAAAACCGAGTATCACGAATACAAAGGCAAGTCGGTTATTATCGCGGCGGGCGTTAAGCACAAGCATTTAAGGACGAAATCCGAGCGGGACGACCTTGTGGGACACGGCGTTTATTACTGTGCGATTTGCGACGGAGCTTTTTATAAAGGCAAAGAAGTTGCCGTGATAGGCGACGCGAACACCGCCCTTCAATACGCGTTGCTTCTTGCAAGCTACTGCAAAAAGGTTTATGTTTATACTTTGTTCGATAAGTTTTTCGGGGATAAAGGGCTGGTTAAGGCTCTTCGCGCAAAAGATAATATAGAAGTGCGTCCCAACACGAGCGTTACCGATTTTATCGGCGACAATGAGCTTACGGCAATCGAGTATAAAGATAAGGACGGAAATATCTGCCGTCACGAAATTCCCGCCGTGTTCGTAGCGATAGGGCAGGTGCCGGATAATAAGGCTTTTACAAACCTCGTTGACGTCGATAAGGACGGATATATAGTTTCCGACGAAACCTGCAAAACCAAAACGGAAGGCTTGTTCGTTGCAGGAGATTGCAGAACGAAAGCGGTAAGGCAGGTTGTAACTGCGGTTGCGGACGGCGGAGTCGCCGCGACTAACGCTTGTTTATATTTGGAATCTTTGGAAGATTAAAATCCTTGATTTATTACAAAAAAGAGAAAACGGTAAAGCGCGATAAAAGCGTTTTGCCGTTTTTGTCTGTTTCGCCCGTATTTTGCTTTTTATGAGGGGTGAAAAATCTTAAAAATCGCAAAAACTGCGAAAATTCGGTTAAAATTAAAATAAAAGGAATAAATTCCGATTTGATTGACAAAATTTATCTTAAAGTATTGACTATAACCTTTTTCCGTAATATAATATAAGAGCAACGGGTTGCATAAAACGTAAAGACAGAGGTGCAAATGAGAACGGGCAAAGAGCATTACGTTATAGGAGCAATATCGCTTATCAGCAACGAACTGAACAATCTCGGCGGGGAGCTTGGCGGGGTAACGTTCAAGCAATGGTTTTTGCTTTTGATGATTTCCAAAATGGAAAAGGGCAGAAAAACCGTAAACGAAATCGCGGAGTTCGCGGGCAGTTCGCGGCAGAACGTGAAAAAGATGCTTTCAAACCTTAAAGAAAAAAGCTTCGTTAAGATAGAAAAATCGGGCGAGGACGGCAGGGCGTTGTCTGTAGAGCTTACGGAAAAGGCTTATAAGCTCTTTTTTGAAACCGAGGGGGTAGTCGCTTCCGAAACGCACGCGATTTTTGCGGGGTTCACGGAGCAGGAGCTGGATTTGCTGATAGTTATGCTGAAAAAGCTTATAGACGGAATAGAGAACTACGGCGAAAGTAGCCGAGAAAAATAAGGAGAGGTATTTTTATGAAAAAGGTTGATTTTTCTAAATGGAAAGGGGTTTTCGTATGGCTTTGCGGGGCGGTGAATTTTATCGCGTTCGCGGTGGTCGGCGGGTACGCGCTCGTTAAAGAGGAAGATAAGAGCGTGCGCAAAACCGCAAAGACCGCGCTTTTCGTAACTCTTGTTTTTATAGCGATAAAAGCGGTGCTTGAGCTTTTCGGGTATATCGGAGGAATGTTCGACGGATATTATCAATCGGTTCCGTGGAAGATTTGCGATATTTTGGATAGACTTACGAATATCGCAAGACTGTGCGTTTACGGCTTCTTTATTATAATGACGTTTTTCTCTAAACAAACGCCCGAAATATTAGAAGAAGGCGAAAAAGAAGAGAAAACCGAGGATAAAAACACGGACTGATTTGCGGTATTTTAAATTGTATCGACAAAAAGAAAAAACTAATATAGGCAAAAATGCCGAAAATGATAAAAACGCGCCGAATAAATTGACGCGTTTTTTACGTTATTTTATGATTAGGCAAAAGTCGAGCAGGTGAATAACGGGAGTTATAATCCTTTTTTCTTATCGTATAATTCGGGATTTGCCTTTCTGTCTAAATACCTTTCGAGTGCGGTTGCAAGCTGATCGCCGCAAGAGGTATTTCCGCGGCACTTAATGCCTTTAAGTAAGGAAATGACTTCCTGCACGGGTTTGCCTTCCACAAGTCTTGCTACCGCTTGAAGATTGCCGGAACACCCGCCTATAAATTTTACGTTAGTCAATCTTTCGTCTTCCGTAACGTCAAAAATAATTTGTCTCGAACAAGTTCCTTTCGTCATGTAAGTCTGCATAAATCTATTTATAACTCCTGAAAATTCTTTAATAAAATGCGGGGTAACGCTTCCGCAGCGAAGCAAAAACGCGATAAGCCGTACGCCCGCGTTAAACCTTTGCCTTTGATAGTGATAGGGTAGCCGCTTTGCATCCGCCAAGTGCGGAGCAACGCATCGGATAGCGCGCTCGATACACGCGGCAACGGTACGCCGCGACGGCACGCTTCGCGAAATTATCCGTCAGTCAACCAAACTGTCGTAAATGTTTCTGTAAACGTCGCCCGCTTTTTCGCCCCATTTTTTATAAATGTCTTTTGCGATCTGTCTGTTCGGTACCACGAGTTTAAGTTCGAGCGCGGGTTGAGCGGGTTCTATAATTTTAAGATAAACGGTGTAAGTGCCGTCTTTATTCATAAAATAGTCTGCAACGCACTCTTGTTTTCTTCTGTAACGCGCTCTGTTGTTTTTGATAAAGAGCGAAATTTCCTCTCTCGTGGAGGCGGGGATATTTATGAAGAAATTCGCAAGGCAAATGCGCCCGTCGGGGGTGATGGTATAAAGCGGTTCTTCGCTGTCGCCTATATTATAAATCCAACCGCATTCGAGAAGCTGATTAAGAATGGGTTGGCAGTCCATATAGGCAAGCCAGTTGTTGGAAGAGCAGCACATATCCAGCACGGTATTTTCCGAAAGAGGGACTTCCATTTTGTCAAAGACAAATAACAATATTAACTTGTTTAATGACGAATCGCCTTTGACTTGCATTTTTTCTCCGTAAAGTGTAAACAGCGAACTTATATTATTGCGCGCGGCAACCTAATTTCGCTTATCTATTATACCATAACTTTTTATTTTGTAAAGAAAAAAAGCAAAAAAATTATTTCAATCCCCTAAAAAAGTTTAACAAAACGCGCTTTATATGGTAAAATAATGAAAAGCAGAGCGCGCCTCGGCGCAAAGGAGCGTATAACTTGACCAAGAAGGAAGAACTTGCCCTTTTTGCCGAAAAGGCAGAAGAGCTTATCACGAGTAGCTATATTCTTGCCGACGTTAAAATCGTCGGTGTGCTGAAAGCCATAGCGCAGTCGGAAACCATGCTCGCTATTTTTAAAAGTTGCCTTTCGGGTTTCGATTACGCGGGAGCGCAGAAAAAATATCTCGTAAGAAACAAATACCTCTCGGAGGATAAAGGGGAATTTGTTATTCCCCCTACAAGCAGAGAACTTTTGGCGTTCGTTTTTAATATTCTCGTGGATATAGATGCTAAAAACCTTGACCTTTCCGCTTTCATAAACAAATATTTCTACGTGGACGGGAGCTTTTCTTCCGCGTACGCGGCGTTTATTTCTCAAATGATAAAGCCGTTCTGTTCATCGCTCGAAGGAATTATGCAGGGCGTTATAGAAGGTACGGTGCAAGACCCCGTAGAGGCTTTGACGGAAGAGGAAGCCCGAAAAGTAAAAGAAAAGGAGCTTGCGGAAAAAGAAGAGGCCAAGGAAAAGGATATGCTCGAAAAAAGCTACGGGCAGAGTCTTAAAGAGATTAAAAATCTTCTTCTTCTCGATAAAACCAAAATCAAAGAAGCTCGCGCGGACGAAGAGACTAAAAGGGAAATGCTTCTCATCGTCGATATGCTCGGCAGCGTTCTGGACGGGGCGGATAAAGACGCGGTAGACTATGCGTTCACCGCATATAAATTTTGCGCTAAATCGCACCCGATACTTTTCGGCGGCAGAGTGAAAAAAATAGAAAAATTATTAAAGGACGTCGTTCGTGAGCTTTGAGGAAAAAACGATAAAAGAGAACCGCGTTTATACGGGCAAAATAATAAACGTCCGCGC
Organism: uncultured Clostridia bacterium; assembly: GCA_934230055.1. GTDB lineage: Bacteria > Bacillota > Clostridia > Christensenellales > Borkfalkiaceae > UBA1259. Next base: position 1,213 of record CAKQEE010000061.1, on the reverse strand, counting down.
GGACGAAGCGGAAACGAAAGGCGGGATATCGGTGCGCGAAGTAGTAGAACACCCCGGCGGAAGCGCGATTCTATGCGAAAAAGAGGGGAAAATTCTTCTCGAAAAGCAGTTCAGATACGCGCTGAAAAAAGAGTTGTGGGAAATTCCCGCGGGTAAGCTCGAAAAGGGCGAAGATCCGAAAATCGCGGCGATTCGCGAGCTGGAAGAGGAGTGCGGAATAGTAGCGGAAAACGCGGAGCTTGTTTTCACCGTATACCCGACGCCCGGATACGATAACGAAACGATAAGAATATATCGCGTTACGGGGCTTAGCGAAGGTAAAAAGCATTTCGACGCCGACGAGGACATAACCTCTTTCTGGATAGAGAAAGAAAAACTCCGCGAGATGATTGCGGCGGGCGAAATAACGGACGCGAAAACGCTTATCGCGCTTTTATACGCTTTAGGCGAAAGTCGCTGAAAAATTATCGGAAGTATTTAAGGGTAACGCGCTTTTTCGAATAACGTGAATGAGAGAAATCGGCGCAGGGAAGATGTTTAAAAAAATTACAGGAAGGACAAAAATTTGAAAAGAACGGACGTAAGAAACGTTGCGATAATCGCGCACGTAGACCACGGCAAAACTACTCTTGTAAATCAGCTTTTAAAGCAGGGCGGAATATTCCGCGATAACCAAACCGTTCAGGACAGGGTTATGGATTCGGGCGATTTGGAAAGAGAGCGCGGAATAACCATACTTGCAAAAAACACTTCGGTTTATTATAAAGACGTAAAAATCAATATAGTAGATACCCCCGGTCACGCGGACTTCGGCGGCGAAGTGGAACGCGTGCTTAAAATGGTAAACGGCGTGCTTGTTCTGGTGGACGCTTGCGAAGGTCCTATGCCGCAAACGCGCTTCGTAATGCAAAAGGCTTTGGAACTCAACCACAAGCTTATTATAGTGGTAAATAAAATCGACCGCCCCGACGCAAGACTTTCCGAAGTGCAGGACGAGATTTTAGAGCTTCTTTTCGACCTTAACGCAAGCGAAGAACAGGTTGACAGTCCGATAATTTTCTGTTCGGGCAGAGACGGCACCGCGACTACCGATATAAACGTACCGGGCAAGGATCTCACGCCGCTGTTCGAGGCGATAATAAACCATTTCGAGCCGCAGGAGGTAGATCCCGAAGGACCTTTCCAGATGCTCGTATCTTCCATAGATTACAAC
>CAKQEE010000060.1 GCA_934230055.1 uncultured Clostridia bacterium | reverse complement strand
CTTTAACGGTGGAAGCCTTGGGAATAGCCGTCCAGCCCTCTTCTTCCCATTTAAGGGTATCGGGGATAGCAGCATTCGCGTCCGCAATGTAATAGAGAGTGTATTCCGCCTTGTGGCCGGTAGACTCGAACTTGAATGCGGTTGCGGTGTATTTAACGTTTTTATAACCCTTGCCTTGGGTTGCCGCGGTAACGTATACGGGCGCGTCGTTCTTTTCGATAGAGAAATCGAAGTAATATGCGCCGTATACGCCTTCGTTTATCTTAATAACGTTAGAATCGTTTTCATCTACCGTGAAGAACTGTTCTTCTTCCATAGAGTTGCCGCCAACGTCCTCGAAGATAACCCAGAAAACGTATTTACCCGTTTCCGTAAGGGTTATATCCCAACCGGTGGTAGATCTGGTGTCCGAAGAAGGAGTTTTATAGTAAAGCGTGTGCTTTAAGTTGTCGTAAGCGGTGTTGTCGTCTACAACGAGGCTCTTCATGGAAGGAACGGTTATCTTATCGCCCAAACGAACGAAAGTCTTGTTTCCGTCGTAATCCTTCATAATCGCTTCCGAAAGAGCCGCTTTGAAGCTTTCGAGAGCGGCGACGTTATCGCCCGCGTTGATATAACGGGGAGCTTCCGCATCTTCGGAAATAACGTTCGCGGTGTAGGTACCGACGGTTACGGTTTCGGTTTCGCCCGCCGCGTTTTTGCCGTCGTAAACTACCTTGAATGAATATTCGCCTTCGTTTTTGAAAAGTATTTTGGAAGGCTTGGAAGAATTCGCAAGAAGAATATTGGCTTTATCCGCTTCGTTTACAAGCGCGTAATAAAGGTCGGAAGAAGCTATTCCGCCGAGAAGCGAATACGCTTTGAGAGAAGCGGTATAGTGATACCCTTTATAAGCGTTTATCTTGTCCGCGCCCTCTCTGAAAAGAAAGTCTCCGCCCATCGTTACGGAAGGAACGGCTACCGCGATTTTATCGCCTTCGCCCTTAACGAAGTTCTGTACGTGTCCTTCCTGCGAAACGGAAATAAGCTCGAAGTTCGCGCTTTCTTTACCCTCTTTCAGGGTGAAAGAGAAAGAAACGGAAACTACCATTTTCTCGTCGTCGGAAAGAGCGTAGTAATCGCTTTCCGCAACGGCTTTGTTCACACTACCGAAAGTCGCGGCAAGAAAACCGCCTTCTTCGGTGAAAAGAACTTCTATATCGCCGTCTTTCGCGAAGGAATATTCCACTCCGTCGTAAGTAGCTTTGCCGTTTTCAAAATCGAAAACGAGTTCGTTCTTTACGTCGAGCAGATATTCGCCTTTCGCGTTTTTATTGCCCGTCGCGATTTTGGAATTGCCCCTTACGGTTACGGTAAGCGTTTTAATATCTTCGGAAGCGGAAAAGTTTAACGCAAGTCCGCTGCCGACCACGAGGTCGTTATCGAAAAACAACGTTCCCGCGTCTTTAACGGCGGCAACGAGCTTGTCGTTCTCTATTTTAAGTTCCGCGCTGCCGGAGAAGCATTTAAGAGCGTCCCCCTCGGTAACGGTGACTTCCGAAACGGCTGCGTCCGCAAAAGCCGCTTCGCGCCCGATAAAGGGCGAAAGAGCGAACGCCGCGGAAAAGAGCATCGCAATCGTCAGGAAAAATATCATAAGTTTGCAGGATTTAGCTTTATTCATTTTAGCCGTATATCTCCTTGTGCTACACAATCTCTTATGTATTTTACATTAAATCGCAAGCTTTGTCAATTTACTTTTAGGTTTTTCAAAAAATATTCTCCGAATATTCCGTTTTTTTTTGCTTATAGCCGCCCTTAAAAGCCTTTTTCGCCCGCGATTGTTGTCTCGGAAAAGAATATTTTTCCTTTTATAAGAAAATACTACCCGTATGAAACTTACCTCTTCCATTCAAAAAAACACAGAGCTGCTGAAAAAATCGCTCTCTTCGGACGACGTGACTTTTACAGAGTTTTCTGCCTGCGGCAAAAAAGCCGTTCTCGTGTTCGTAAACGACATAACGGACGTTAAGAGCGCGGGAGAGCTGATACTTAAACCGCTTTCCGAATCCAAAGAAAAGTTTGGGGAAAAATTCGTGAAAAACAATATCCCCGCGCCGCAAAAGAAAACGGTAACGACCGCGGAGGAAGCTATTAAAGAGGTGGTTTCCGGCAACACCCTGCTCGTTGCGGAAGGCACGCCGAAGGCTTTTTCTTTCGGACTGAAAAAGTTTGAAAAAAGGGCGATAAGCGAACCGCCAACCTCCACCGTGCTTAAAGGTCCGAGAGAGGGATTTGTGGAAAGCCTGCCCGTAAACGTTTCCATGATGCGCCGCCGCCTTAAAACGCCCGCGCTTAAATTCATCAATCTTACGGTGGGAAAGTATTCGCAAACGCCCGTTTCCATTTGCTACGTTAAGGGCATTGCGAAAGATTCGCTCGTGCGGGAGCTGAAAAAAAAGATTTCTTCCATAAACATAGACGCCGCACTCGATTCTTCTTACGTGACGAAGTTTTTGGGCGAGCATAAGGCTTCCGTATTCAAGCAGGTGGGCAACACCGAAAAGCCGGACATTCTCGCGGCGAAAATTTTAGAGGGCAGGGTTGCCGTGTTCGTGGACGGCTCCCCCATCGCGCTTACGGTACCTTATCTTCTGATAGAAGATTTTCAAAGTCCGAGCGATTATTACAGTTCTTCTTACAGCGCGACTTTTGCAAGGCTTTTGAGGCTTTTCGCGGTTATTATCTCCGTGCTGCTGCCCGCTTTTTTCGTTTCTGCGGAGCTGTTTCATTTGCAGCTTATACCTCTTTCTTTTTTGCTTACCATAGTGAACAGCATAAAAGGAATCCCCTTATCTCCCAGCTACGAAATGTTTTTTACGTTGATGATATTTGAGGTGCTGAACGAAGCGAGCGTAAGAATGCCGAAGTACGTGGGCATGGTGGTTTCGATCGTGGGCGGTCTAGTTCTCGGCGAAACGGCGGTTACGGCGGGGATAATTTCCGCGCCAACCCTTATGATAGTCGCTTTTTCGGGGATATGTCTATATACCGTTCCCGAGCTGGAACAGACCTTTTCCGTGATACGGTTTATATACCTTATAGTCGGCGGGAGCATAGGCGGTTACGGACTTATATTACTCAGCGCGGGGCTTATAATTTATCTCGTTTCCTTCGAGACGTTCGGCACGCCGCTTACCGCGCCTTTCTCGCCGATAATCCGCTCCGACTTAAAGGACGGGTTTTATAAAGGCTTTCTTATCGAGCAGAGATTAAGACCGAAATCTATTCCGCACGAAAACGACGAGAGAATAGCGGAGAATTAGTTTTTTAAATCGGTTCGTGGTTTATTTTTTACGGGAGGGTTTTTATGCAGAACAACGAAAGCGGCACCAAACAGCTGTGCGTAAGGCAGGTTTGCCTGTTTTTCGCGGCGTTTTTGCCCATAACCAAGCTTTTTACTTTACCAAGTATTCTTTCGGAAAACGCGGGCAGAGATTTATGGATTTCCGCCGCGGCGATTTTTTGCGCGGAAATTTTAACGGCTTTTATAATAACTTCCGCAATGAAAAAGGAAAACGCCGATTTTTTTTCGCTGTGCGAAAAATATTTAGGCAAGGTCGGCGCGAAAATTGTTTACGCCGCGTATCTCGTTTCTTTTTTACTTAAAACGATATTGCCCGTAAACGAACAACGCGACTACGTGGGACAAACTCTTTACGTAACCCGCCCCGACCTGTGGGTATTTTTGCCGTTTTTTATAATAGCCTTTTACCTTTGCACAAAAAAATTGCGCGCTTTGGGACGATGTGCGGAAGTATTCTTTTTTATAACGATTGCGGGGCTTTCATTTATTATCTCGCTTGCGATACCGAGCTTCGACGCGGGCGCGTTTCTGCCTGTGGGCGTATCGGGCGCAAAACCCGTTCTTTTAGGCGCGTATAAAGCCGTTCCGTGGTTCGGCGACTGCGTTTACCTTATGCTTATGTTCGGCAACATTCGGGAAGAAAAAAAAGCGACTCTTAAAATAACCCTTTCGTACGCCGCGGCGACACTACTCTCCCTTATATTCCTTTTTATTTTTTACGGCACCTTTTCCGCAATAGCTTTTCGGCAAAGGTTCGCTCTGACCGAAATGTCTAAATACAGCGCGGTTATAAACAACGTGGGCAGGCTCGATTACCTTGCGATTTTTATGCTCCTCGCTTCCGCCGCGATTTCCGCGACACTGCCTTTATATTTCGCCGCGCGCATGGCGGAAAAACTTTTTTCCGTTAATAAGCGTTGGCTATGCCCGCTCGTCGTAACCGCCCTTTCTTTAATACCCACGGCGTTTTTTTCCGAATACTACGCGGGTATGGAAAAATTTATCACCGGCTACGGAAGCGCGCTGTTTATTTTAACGAACTGTCTTTTCCCTCTCGCGCTTTCCGCCGCAGTTCTTGTAAAAAACCGCAAAAAGGAGATTAAAAATGAAATTTCTTAAAGTTAAAATCGTTCTCGTTCTCGTGGCGTCGGTTTTTTTGATATTCTTTTTCGACGATTACGACATTATAGACGTGGAAAAAACCGCGATTATAACGGCAATCGCCGTCGATACCGTTAAATCGGAAACGTTTTCCTCGGGTAAGGGCAGCAGTTCCGGCGGCAACACGGCAAGCGGCGAAAAGACGGGCGGAAGCGCGCAAAGCGGCGGCTTATCAAATAGCGGCGTTACGGACGGCGAAGAAGAAAGCGGCGGCGAAACTTATATAGTAACCGCGCAAATAGCCGTTCCCGAAGCCACGGATACGAATTCGGAAAGCACCCGCACGGAGCTTTCGGGTAGCGGCGGCACGATAGGCGCGGCTATAAAGCGAATCGGAGACGTTTCGGGCTGGTATCCGCACCTTTCCTTTTGCAACTTGATAATTCTCGGGAGCGGTATGGCGGAAACCAACGTTATAAAAACGCTCGATTATTTTGCAAAGACTTTAAGGCTGCAAGATTCAGCTATGGTCATTCTCGCAAAGAACACGGCGAAAGAACTGCTCGAAATAACCACCCCGCTCGATAAAATTTCTTCGTTCGCCATTCAGAAAGTGCTTTTTAAAACCAAGGGCTTCGATTCGGACGTAGCTTCTACGGACGTGAAAGAGTTCTGTCTCGATTACTACGACGTGGGAAGTTCCTCTTTTATGCCGATAGTAGACGCGGAAATTCAGTTCCCCGAAAACCTCGGCAAGCCCGACGGTTCGGGCGGCTCCGAAAGTCAGTCGGGCGGCGGTTCGGGCGGCTCCGAAAGTCAGTCGGGCGGCGGTTCGGGCGGCTCCGAAGAACAGGAGAAGAAGGTTTTTTCCGCATTCGCGACCGCGCTTTTTAAAAAGGGAGTTAAGGTGGGAGAACTTACCGCGGAACAAACGCTTGTCTTTGACGCGATAAGAAAAAACGTTACGGGAACGACGATAGAACTCGACAACGTGAAAGTAGGCTTTGAAAAACCGCGCAACTACCTTTTGACGATTATAAAAAACAAGCGCGCGTTTAAGGTTTTTGCGGACGAAAAGGGGCTTACCGTCGATATTAACCTTACCCTTTATTGCAAGATAAGCGACCGCAACGCGGAGGTTTCCGATTCTTCGTTCAGTAAAAACGTTCCCCTGCCGCAAGAGATTATAAAGGCGGCGGAAGAAAAGCTTACCGCCGATCTGAAAGAGCTTATTGAAACGGAAAAGCAAACGGGTTGCGATTTTTTAAGAATAAAGCGCGAACTTTTCCGCAAAAACTATAAATATTACGCGAAGTTTAAGGATTCTTATTTAAATAATATAACGGAGAACGTGAAGGTAACCGTTACGGGGCAAAAATAGCGCGCCCGTTTGTATCTTTACAAATTTAAAACGATTTAAACCCGCGAGCCGCCGAAAGCAACTTTCGGCGGCTCGCTTTTATTTTATGTTTTCGTTTTATACTATTTTCGTTTTATATCTTCAATAGTTTTTTACATTCCCCAGACGAACCAGACGAAAAGATACCCCGACAGCACCGCTACAAGCGTGAACGGCAAGCCTATCTTTAAAAAGTCTTTAAGTTTTACTTCGTAGCCCTCTTTTCTTAAAATGCCTATACCCACAACGTTTGCGGAAGCACCTACGGGCGTGAGGTTGCCGCCGAGCGTCGCGCCGACGAGCAGTCCGAAATAAAGAAGATAAGGCGAAACGTTCGGAAGTCCCGCGGTAAGCCCCGCGATTACCGGGAGCATCGTCGCGACGTACGGAATATTATCTATAAACGCGGAGAACAGCACCGAACCGAGTACGATAAGCGTATACAAAAGGAACACGTTTTTATCGCCCACTTTTATAAACAGTTCGCTTATATCTTTTATTATGCCCACCTCTTCCACGGCGAATATCAGTACGAACAGGAATATCAGGAAGAAAGTCGTTTCAAAGTCTACCGAAGCCAAAACCTTTTTTGCGGAATCTCCTTTAAAGCGCGCTATGTAGTAAACCACGCCCACTAAGCCTATCGCCATACATATTATGCCGTTCGTATACGCGCTTTTTTCTTTTATAAAGGAAAAAACTATAAGAAGCGCAAGGTTGAGAAGGAGAAGAACGGTAGGTACTACCGTAGTTACCTTAACGTTTTCCGCAGGGTATTCCAGCTTTTTATTGTGCTTTCTGAAAACGAAAAGAAGAACGGGTATCGTTAAAAGCGCACCAAGCTCCACCGCCCAAAATATGGAAAACTTTCCGTTTAAAAAGAAGAAATCAAAAGTTAATAATAAAACATAAAAAATCTGATAAACTTTTGGCCTATCAGATTTTTTA
>CAKQEE010000059.1 GCA_934230055.1 uncultured Clostridia bacterium | reverse complement strand
CGCTTGACCTTTTGGCGCGTTTTTGGTATAGTATAGGAAAAATAGAGTAGCAAAGATGCGTAAAGTGTTGCAGAATGGGATGTCGTTTGCAAACGAAAGGCGCGTGCGGAAAAAATTTTCGGATTTCCGTTTGCCCTGCGGTGTCTTTGCGCGTCCGCTATTATCGCCGTGCGTTTCTTGCGCCTCCGAAAGGCTTGGGATTGTTTCATACTCCGCTTTCGGTAAAGTTGCTTCGTTTTTGCGCGGAATTTTATCGGTCTCTCTATTCTTGTATTACAAGGAGAGATTTTTTTATGACCTTTTTACTTTTGACCGAAGCTTTCGACTTCGGAACGATTTTCGGTAACGTTCTTAAAGAATGGTATTACTATTTGGTGCTTGCGATTTTTATCTTCGCGCTCGTTCTGTTTTTCGTTTTCAAAAAACCGAATAAGCGAAACAGCCTTTCGCCCACGCAGAAGATAGTTTACACAGCCGTTTTATGCGCGCTTTGCGTGGTGGTGAATTGTTTTACTTACTATCCCGTTTCCTTTATATGTATATCCTTTACCTATACCGTATGCTTCGTGGCGGGGTATCTGCTCGGGGCAAGGGCGGGATTTGCCGTCGGGTTCATAGGTGATCTGATAGGCGGAATAATCGCCCCTTCGGGCGCGTATAACCCGCTTATCGGTTTATCAAGCGGTTTAATCGGGTTTATAGCGGGGTTCGTTTACGATTATTTTAAGGGGAACGCTTACGTAAAAGCCTGCGTGTTTGCCGTGGCAAGCCTTATAATATGCACTTCGGGACTGAACACCTTCGCGCTGTGGCTTATGTACGGACTCGGCAAAAAAAGCTTTTGGGCGTACCTTATTGCAAGGCTCCCGTGGCAGCTTCTCGTTTGCGCGGCTAACCTTGCTTTGTGTTGCGCGCTCGCGGCTATACTGCCTAAGGTTTTGCCGAAGTACAAGTTTTTCCCGAACGGCTTACAAAAGGAAGCCGAGAAAGATACGGGAAAAAGCGACTGCGGCGTGGAGCGGCGTGGCGATAAACTAAAAGAGGAAGAGCAGGGGCTTTGCGAACAAAACGGACGAAATATTAAAAATAATTAAGCTTGTCGCGGTGCAAAAGGTTGACATCGCCTTTCGCCGCGATTATACTATTTAGCGAAAAACAGAGGAGACAGGTATGGAATACTTAATAGATAGTGCGGATTTAGCAAAAATAAAGGAGCTTAACGATTATTATCCCGTTGCGGGCGTAACTACGAACCCGCTTATACTTTCCCGTTGCAAAATAGACGTGGTTTCCGCGGTGCGCGGAATTCGCGCCATCATCGGCAACAAAATGCTTCACGTTCAGGTAATTGCGGAGGATTTCGAGGGGATCGTTAAAGACGCGGAAAAGCTCAACGCGCTCGGCGGGGCGAATACTTTTATAAAAATCCCCGTAACCGAAAACGGCATAAAGGCGATGAAATATCTTTCGGAGCGCGGGTTTAATATAACCGCCACGGCGATATTTACTCCGCAGCAGGCTTTGCTTGCGGCAAGCGCGGGGGCGAAATACGTTGCGCCTTACGTAAACAGGCTGGACAATATCGCAATAAACGGCGTTGATATAGCTTCGCAGATACACAAGCTTTTGGCGGAAACGAATTGCGACTGTAAGGTTCTGGCGGCAAGCTTTTCTAATGTAGAACAAATTCATATGGTTTCTATGAAGGGTATAGAGAGCATGACAATCCCCGTAGACCTTTTCCCCAAAATGATTGCTCACCCGCTTACCGAAAGGGCGATAAAAGAATTCGTGGAAGAAGGCAAAAAGTATTACGAAACGCTTTGATTTCCGATAGAATTCAATATGTATAAAAGATTAAAACGCGGCGAAAATTTCGCCGCGTTTTCTGCTTGTTCTTTTAAATAACCGTTCTTTCGCAAGTTCGTTGTTTTTTTTGGACAAAAAGAAAAGAGTCCGACTTACCGAACTCTTTTTCCACGAGTAATTTTTTATTAAAGGTTAATTATAAATTTATTATTTACATTCGTCCGCTTTGCCCGCGCAACCCAAAACGTCTCTTAATTTATGACGAACGAGTTCTTTGATGTTCGCTCTTGCGGGTTTAAGATATTCTCTCGGATCGAACTTTTCGGGATGTTCGTTAAAGAACTTTCTGATAGTTCCCGTCATTGCAAGGCGAAGGTCGGAGTCGATGTTGATTTTGCAAACGGAAAGCTGTGCCGCGTGGCGGAGCTGTTCTTCCGGAACGCCGATAGCGTCGGGCATTTTGCCGCCGTTTTCGTTTACCATTTTAACGTATTCTTGCGGAACGGAGGAAGAACCGTGCAAAACGATGGGGAAGCCGGGGAGCTTTTTGCTCACTTCTTCCAAAATGTCGAAGCGGAGAGCGGGGGGAACGAGGATACCCTGTTCGTTTCTGGTGCATTGTTCGGGTTTGAACTTGTATGCGCCGTGGGAAGTTCCGATAGCGATTGCAAGGGAATCTACGCCCGTCTTTTCTACGAATTCGATAACCTGTTCGGGCTTGGTGTAAGATTCGCTGCCGTGTTCTACCTTAACGTCGTCTTCTATGCCGGCAAGAGTTCCGAGTTCGCCTTCTACGGTTACGTACGGAACGTGGTTATGCGCGTATTCGACAACCTTTCTGGTAAGTGCGATGTTCTCCTCGAAGGGGAGGTGAGAACCGTCTATCATAACGGAGGTGAAGCCGCCGTCTATGCAAGCTTTGCAGGTCTCGAAATCGGGACCGTGGTCGAGGTGCAAAACGATCGGAATGTCGGGACATTCGATAACCGCCGCCTCTACGAGTTTAACGAGGTAAGTGTGGTTAGCGTACGCTCGCGCACCCTTGCTGACTTGAAGAATAACCGGTGCTTTTTCTTCTTTGCACGCTTCGGTTATACCCTGAACTATTTCCATGTTGTTTACGTTGAACGCGCCGATAGCGTATCCGTTCTTGTAGGCTTGCTCGAACATTTTTTTAGAGTTTACCAATGCCATAAATGCTTCCTCCGAAAATTTTTGTTTTGTAATTTTTTATGCGGCGACGTTTCCGCCGCTTCTTTACGAATAACACTATATCATTTTTTTCGGCGATTTGCAAATATTTTTCGGGTTTTAGCCGAAAAATCCTTTATAATTTGCCCGCTCGGTGGTATAATTGACTTAAAACAGACAAAAAGAAGGTATTTTATAATGCAGGACGAAAGAATAGTTAAGCTCGCAAAAACTCTCGTGAATTACTCTTGCGACCTTAAAAAGGGCGAAAAGGTGCTTATAGAGGCAAAGGGCGTAGACTATATGATAGTGAACGCAATAGTCAAAGAGGTTTTCAAGGTCGGGGCGTATCCGTTCGTGGAAACGACGGATAACCGCGTCACGCGTGAAACGCTTATTGGCAATTCGGAAGAATACGCAAGGCTTCGCGCAAAGTACGACGGTTTTCGTATGGCGGACATGGACGCTTATATAGGTATTCGCGGCGGAGAAAACTGTAACGAAAATTCAGACGTTCCCGAAAAGAACCTAAAAATAGAAAGCGAAATATATTCGCACCCCGTGCATCACGAACTTCGCGTAAAAAAGACGAAGTGGGTGGTTTTAAGATATCCGAATCAGGGCATGGCGCAGCAGGCGGGTATGAGTACGGAGGCGTTCGAGAATTTTTATTTTGACGTTTGCACGCTCGATTATTCTAAAATGGACAAGGCTATGGACGCGCTTAAAGCCCGTCTTGACAAAGCGGACAAGGTGCATATAATCGCAAAAGACACGGATATATCCTTTTCGATAAAGGGTATAGGCAGCAGAAAATGTTCCGGACACCGCAATATACCCGACGGCGAATTGTATTCCGCACCGATTAAGGACAGCGTGAACGGCGTGATTACCTATAACGCGCCTTCGGTAGAGAACGGTTTTAAATTCGAGAACGTTTCGCTTACGTTTAAGGACGGAAAAATAATAAAAGCCACCGCCAACGACACCGAAAAGGTAAACGCTATTTTCGATACCGACGAGGGCGCGAGATACGTGGGAGAATTTTCTTTCGGATTCAATCCGTATATCACGAAGCCCATGGGCGACATACTCTTCGACGAAAAAATCGCAGGCTCGATACACTTTACCCCCGGTTGTTGTTACGACGAGTGCTATAACGGAAATATTTCCGCTATTCATTGGGATCTCGTGCAGATTCAGACGAAAGAGTACGGCGGCGGCGAAATTTATATCGACGGCGAACTTATAAGAAAGGACGGCAGATTCGTTCCCGAAGATTTATCGTGCTTAAACCCCGAAAATCTTAAATAACGTAAGATTAAAACAAAACGGCGGAAAAAGAAAAAGGCGGAGATATTATGAACGCTACGAGTATTCCCGAAATTTTCGGGACGATGGTATTTAACGATAAGGTAATGCGCGAACGCTTGCCGAAAGAGGCATACGACGCGGTTTGCAGGGCGATCGAAGACGGAGAACCGCTTTCTCACGGCGCGGCTAAAATCGTTGCTTCGGTCATGAAGGACTGGGCGATAGAAAAAGGCGCGACGCATTTCACGCATTGGTTTCAGCCGATGACGGGCATAACCGCGGAAAAGCACGACGGCTTTATAGAACCCTTCGGTAAGGACGAAGCGATTATGAAGTTTTCCGAAAAATCGCTCGTAAAGGGCGAATCGGACGCTTCGAGCTTTCCTTCGGGCGGACTTCGCGCAACGTTCGAGGCGCGCGGCTATACCGCGTGGGATCCCACGTCTTACGCGTTCGTAAAAGACGGCAGTCTTTATATCCCTACGGCGTTTTGTTCTTACGGCGGAGAGGCACTCGACAAAAAAACGCCGCTCCTTCGGTCGATGCAGACTTTAAATAAAAACGCGCTGCGCGTTTTAAGACTGTTCGGCAACGAAAAAGTCAAAAAGGTGTTCCCGACGGTCGGCGCGGAGCAGGAGTATTTTCTCATCGACCGCGCGGTTTACGAAAAAAGGATAGACCTTATGATTTGCGGCAGAACGCTTTACGGCGCGCGCCCCGCGAAAGGTCAGGAACTCGAAGACCATTATTACGGCGCGATAAAACAGCGCGTGGCGGAGTTTATGAAAGAGCTTGACGAAGAGCTTTGGAAGCTCGGCGTGTACGCGAAAACCAAACATAACGAAGTCGCGCCCGCGCAGCACGAACTTGCTTGCGTTCACGTTTCGGTAAACACCGCTTCCGACCATAATCAGCTTACCATGGAACTTATGAAAACGATAGCGAATCGTCACGGACTCGTTTGTCTTCTTCACGAAAAGCCGTTTGCGAAGGTGAACGGCAGCGGTAAGCATAACAACTGGTCGCTTGCGACGGATACTGGTGAAAACCTTTTTGAGGCGGGCGACACGCCGAGAGAAAACGCGCAGTTCCTTTTGTTCCTTCTTTCCGTCATCAAGGCGGTTGACGAATATCCCGAGCTTCTCAGAATAAGCGTTGCTTCCGCGGGGAACGACCACAGACTTGGCGGCAACGAAGCTCCGCCCGCAATCATTTCCATATATCTCGGCGAAGAGCTGGAAAGAATTTTAGACTGTATAGAAAACGGCAAACCGTATTCGGCGGCAAAAAAGAGCGAGCTTAAAATAGGCGTAACGGTGCTTCCGCCCATAAGAAAGGATTCTACGGACAGAAACAGAACTTCGCCCTTTGCGTTTACGGGCAACAAGTTCGAGTTTCGTATGGTAGGTTCTGCGGCGAATATTTCTTGTCCGAACTTTATACTTAATACCATAGTCGCGGAAGAGTTGCGCGGGTTTGCGGAAGAGCTGGAAGGGGCGGAAGACTTTGACGCCGCGCTCGAAAAGCTTATGAAAAAGACGATAAAAGAGCATCGCCGCGTGATTTTTTCGGGCAACAACTATTCGGAAGAATGGAAAAAAGAGGCAAAACGCCGCGGACTTCCTGAACTTAAAACCACGGTGGACGCGTTGCCCCTTTATGAAGAGGAAAAGAACGTTGAACTTTTCGAGCGGCACGGCGTTCTTTCGATAGAGGAAATTCATTCAAGAAAGGAAATTCTTTTGGAAAATTACGCGAACATTGTGCATATAGAAGCCGTTACCGCGCTCGATATGGCAAGAAGCGAAATTGCCCCCGCGATTATAGAGTACGAAAACGTGCTTCTTTCCGAATTAAAGCTTAAAGAATCTTCGGGGGCGCTTCCGTTCGGGCTGGAAGGAGGAGTGCTTAAAAAGCTTGCCGCCGTTTCGGAAGAGTTTGCAAACGGAACGGACGAGCTGGAAGCGGCTCTTGCCGAATGGTCGCACGAAAGGAGCAATTCCGAAAAGGCGATTTATTGCAAAGAGGTGCTTTTGCCCGCTATGGAAAAGGTGAGAGGTTTTGCGGACGAAGCGGAGCTTCTTCTCGGCAAAAAATATCGCGCGTTCCCGAGTTACGAGGATATTTTATACAGCGTTAAGTATTAAAATCTTTCCGCGCGAAAACGGAAACCTAAAACGAAAAACGATAAAAGAGGGAGGTCGAAGGAAAAATCGGTCGTCCTTTTTTACGCTATTTTCTCCCTTTCGCGCCCCTTTTTATCCCGATAAAAGCAATTCTTATGAAAAATATAAATATTTTTTGTAAACAATTATCAAAATTTTATAAAACAGTTGATAAACTTTGCCGTTTGTGATAGAATAAACAAGTTATCAAAAACCTTACAATAAAGGGAGAAAGAGTATGTTTGAAATTGTATCTCGCAAATCGCTTAATCCTACCGTTACCGAGCTCGAAATTTCCGCTCCGTTCGTTGCCAAAAAGGCGCAGGCGG
>CAKQEE010000058.1 GCA_934230055.1 uncultured Clostridia bacterium | reverse complement strand
GTTAACGAACAACTTATATTTAACGTGATGGCGGAAGATATTGCCGCGTGGAAAGCCGCGGGCTATAATTATATAGAAGCGGAAATTTATGCGTTTGCAAGTCAAGACGGCAGCAACAGACAATTAAGATTCTATGGAACTAACACCGATTTGGCTAACGGTACATGGACTACGGTAAAATTATCGCTTGATACGCTTGCAAATAATTTAGTCGATTCTTTCCAAGTTTGGTTTAACGAGGCAAGAACCGGTACGTTTACCTTTGCAATGACAACGCCGAATCTCGTAGCGTAACGAAAGAGGTAAAATAAGAATAAAAGATAAGTTATAAGCGATACGGAGCGGCAGGTTTAATACCTGCCGTTTCGTTATGTAAGGGGAAATA
Organism: uncultured Clostridia bacterium; assembly: GCA_934230055.1. Taxonomy (GTDB): domain Bacteria; phylum Bacillota; class Clostridia; order Christensenellales; family Borkfalkiaceae; genus UBA1259. Next base: position 6,429 of record CAKQEE010000058.1, on the reverse strand, counting down.
GAGAAATTGTTAGACCGTGTTGTTTTTTATAAACCGCACGATTTTTTATATCTTTTATAACTTATAAGAAATATTATGCTTCCGAATGTTGCTTATTTATGCGCTTTTAATGCTTTTCCATACTGTAATAAGCTCACGCAAGAGCAAAAAATAGTGGTATTATCGGAGTGTACCCGAAAGGCGAGGCGAAAGAGAAAAAGAGGAGCGAAGAGTATTCGGATAAAGAAAGGCGGCCGCCGTCCGTAATACCCGCGCATAAAAGCAGAACGCTTTAAGAAATAGCCGAAACCTTTTGCGGTGCGAATACAACTAAATATGATAAAGTACGTCAGAAAAAAGTACGATTTGGGGAGTAACATAGGTGCGGATGACATATCCTTAAACTCGGAGTATTCGATTCAACGGGTGAATTTACCCTTAGGGGATTATAAAAGAACGCGCGCCATAAACGGTGCGTGTGCTTTTATATTCGTTCGTTTTTATCTGCAAGAGTGGACTTTGTATGCTACGGGAGGGCGCGCAAACCTTTTCGCACGTCAAAAGTAGTTGCTTTTTTATTTGACTTATTACCGTCTTTATGCCCATAGGAACTTACGTAACGATTTTACGAGACGTGTATTAAACCTTCTATTATAAAATTATATAAAATTTTTAGAAATTTTCCGTCTTAAATCATTGACAAATTTTTTTTAGCGTATATAATAGTATTTAGCACTTGAAAGATTAGAGTGCTAAATTTTGATCGGAGGACGTACAAAATGAAAGTGAGACCTTTATTCGACAGAGTTGTTGTAGAAAGTCTTGAAAAGGAAGAAAAAACCGACAGCGGTTTTATTTTGCCCGCGGCTTCGCAGGAAAAACAGCAGACGGCGAGAGTCGTTGCGGTCGGTCCCGGCGGCGTTATAGACGGCAAAGATATAGTTATGCAGGTTAAGGTGGGGGATAAAATTCTTTATTCCAAATATTCCGGAAACGAATTCAAAATCGACGGAAAAGAACTTACCATCATTCGCCAAAGCGATATTCTGGCGGTTGTGGAAGACTAATCGGGGAGGTAATTTATTATGGCTAAACAATTAAAACACGGCGAAGAAGCGAGAAAAGCTCTTCAAAAAGGTGTAGACACCCTTGCGGATACCGTTAAAATCACTTTGGGGCCGAAAGGCAGGAACGTAGTTCTCGAAAAGAAGTACGGTGCGCCGCTTATCACTAACGACGGCGTTACCATCGCAAAGGATATAGAACTCGAAGACCCGTTCGAGAACATCGGCGCGGGTATCGTTAAAGAGGTTTCCACAAAAACCAACGACGTTGCGGGCGACGGAACGACCACCGCGGTTATTCTTGCGCAGGCGATGATTGACGAAGGTCTTAAAAACGTTGCCGCGGGCGCAAACCCCGTCATCGTTAAAAAAGGTATTTCGGGCGCGGTAGAAGTCGCGGTCGAAGAGCTTAAAAAGATAAGCAAACCCGTTAAGGATAAGAACGCTATCGGGCAGGTTGCTTCCATTTCCGCGGGCGATCCTGCGGTCGGCGAGCTGATTTCCGAGGCTATGGAAAAGGTCGGCAAAGACGGCGTTATCACCATAGAGGAAAGCAAGACGATGAAAACCGAACTCACTACCGTAGAAGGTATGCAGTTCGACAGAGGCTACGCTTCCGCTTATATGGTAACTAATACCGACAAGATGGAAGCCGTTCTCGATTCGCCGCTCATTCTTATAACCGATAAAAAGATTTCTTCCATACAAGAGATTTTGCCCGTAATCGAGCCTATCGCTCAACAGGGACAAAGACTTCTTATCATTGCGGAAGACGTTGAGGGCGACGCTCTTGCCGCGCTCGTCGTGAATAAGCTTAAAGGCGTGTTCAACTGCGTTGCCGTTAAAGCCCCCGGCTTCGGCGACAGAAGAAAAGCTATGCTCGAAGATATTGCAATTCTTACCGGCGGCACCGTTATTTCTACCGATTTGGGCTATGAATTTAAGGACGTTACCCCCGATATGCTCGGCAAGGCGGCTTCCGTAAAGGTCGATAAAGACAACACTACCATAGTCGGCGGCGCGGGCGACGCGAAAGCCATCGAGGCGAGAAAGCAGGCTATTAAAGCGCAGATAGAAAACACTACTTCCGATTACGACAAAGAAAAGTTGCAGGAACGCCTTGCTAAACTTGCGGGCGGCGTTGCGGTCATCAACGTCGGCGCGGCTACCGAAGTGGAGATGAAAGAGAAGAAGCTCCGTATAGAAGACGCGCTTAACGCGACCAAGGCTGCCGTTCAGGAAGGTATCGTTCCCGGCGGCGGCATCGCGCTTATCTCCACCATGAAGAGCGTGGAAAAATATGCGGCGACGCTTAAGGGTGACGAAAAGACGGGCGCGGAAATCGTGCTTAAAGCGGTTCAGGCTCCGCTTCGTCAGATTGCTTTGAACGCAGGACTTGACGGCGCGGTTATCGTCAACGAAATTCTTAAAGCGGATAAGGCGAACTACGGCTTTAACGCGCTTACCAACGAATATACCGATATGGTTGAAAGCGGCATTATCGATCCGACCAAAGTTACCCGTTCGGCTCTCGAAAACGCAGCTTCCGTTGCGGGAGTGTTCCTTACCACCGAATCGGTCGTTGCGGACGTGAAAGAACCCGAACAGCCCCAGATGCCTGCGGGCGGCATGGGCGGAATGTATTAAAAATTTTCGTTTAAGGAATAAATAAAAATTGAAAGAGGCGGCGCGAAATTTCGCGCCGCCTCTTTTTCGTGTTCAAGTGCTTGAACTTTTTTTGGAGATATATTCCGAAACGGGCAAACCTTGGCGGAGTAAAAACCTTCTCCCGCGGGAGAAGGGGGACCGCGTTAGCGGTGGATGAGGAGTTTTAGAAGAGATTCTTCGCGGGCAAAGGCAAGAAGCGCGGCTCAGAATGACGGGGAGGGGAGATTCTTCGGAAGCAAAGGCAAGAAGCGCGGCTCAGAATGACGGGGAGGGGAGATTTTTCGGGAGCAAAGGCAAGGAGCGCGGCTCAGAATGACGGGCAAATGAAGAGATTCTTCGGAAGCAAAGGCAAGAAGCGCGGCTCAGAATGGCGAGAAAGACAACGTAACACCGATACCTCCGAGAGGAAAGCTTTGGCGGGCGGAATGTCTGGGGAAAAACAATTTCTTTTTATATACGAATAAGAGCGTTCGGTAAATTCCGACGCTTTTTTTGTATATAAAAAATTTTTAATTTAAGACTTTTCAGCAACTTTTTAAGACTTTTCGACAAGACAAGTAAAGGCGCGTGCGGTATAATTTTAGTGTAAGAATATAAAATAGGTTTGTTATTTACAAAAGTTGTATAAAAAAGGAGCGAGATTCGACGGTGAGAATAGAGACTTGGACATTGCAAATCGCAAAGGGAAGAGGGGAGCTTGCGGCGGATAAAATTATAGAAGCGAGGGTGCCGGGGGATATAACCGCCGATCTTTACCGCGCGGGCATTATTTGCGATCCCTTTTTCGGGCTTAATCATAAAAAACTCGGTTGGATAACGGCGGAAGATTTCGTATACAGCGCGAATTTCGACGCGCCTGCCGATATATTACAAAGCGAAGAGGTTATTTTAACTTTTAACGGCGTGGATTTATTTTCCGAAATAAGCTTAAACGGTACCGTTTTAGGAACTACGGAAAACGCGTTTATCAAATACGATTACGAGGTAAAAAGCCTTTTGAAGGAAAAGGGCAACGAGCTTATCGTAAAGATGTTTTCTACCACGCAGAAATTGAACGCCGCGGATTGTAAAGACTATTTCGGTGTGTTCAATCTTCCGAGAATGTTTTTCAGAAAGCCGCAATGCCATTTCGGTTGGGATTGGGCTCCCGATATGCCCGCTTACGGAATATTCGGCGCGGTGGAGCTTAACGGCGTTTGCGAAAACAGAATAGAGCTTTTAAACTATAAAACTTCTAACGACGGTTCGGTGACGATTGTCGCGGAGCTGAATTATACCGTAAGGCCGCAGGTAGACTTTTTCGGCAAAGTGATTAAAACCCCTAAAAAGGAATGGGAGAACGACGTTATTCGTTATACTCTTGCCGAAGAGCCGAACACACCGCTCGAAAAGGCGAAAACTCTCGTTAAAGAGGGGAAAGTTACGGACAGGGTAAACTTTAAGAATTTCGCGCTGAAAAATCCGCAGCTTTGGTATCCCGTGGGCGAGGGCGTACAGCCGCTTTACGAATATAAGGCGGAGCTTATCCGCGGCGACAGGGTGCTGAGCGAAAAGCGCGGCAGACTTGCTTTCCGAGAAGTCGTTCTCGAAGAAAAGCCTTGCGGAGACGACGCTTTGGGCTTCCGCTTTGTGATAAACGGCAGACCGGTTTTTGCAAAGGGCAGCAACTGGGTGCCGATAGATTGCTTTACGGGTACCATAAAAAGGGAAAAGTACGAAAAGCTTTTAATCCTTGCGGTAAACGGTAATCTGAATATGCTTCGCGTGTGGGGCGGCGGACTTTACGAGTTTGACGATTTTTACGACCTTTGCGACGAGAAAGGCATTATGGTTTGGCAGGATTTTATGTTTGCCTGTTCCGATATTCCCGAAGAAGAAGATTTCGTGGCGAAGTTTGAAAAAGAAGCGGAATATCAGATAAAGAGGTTAAGGGTTCACCCCTCGATAGTATATTGGTGCGGCGGCAACGAAAAGACGGGTTCTTTCGGAATACAGAAAGGGCGCGGCGACCGCGTAGTAAACGTGATTTTACGCGGGCTTGTAGATGCTTTGGACGGCACTCGCCCGTACGAAAAGCAAAGCCCGTACAGCGTAAACGACGTGGCGAACGACCTTTCTTCCGGTGATTCGCACGCGGGGTGCGTGGAGCCGTGCCTTTTAACCGGCGCGCTTACTTACAGAAAAGAGGTGGCGAAAAAGCCCGTTTCGTTTATGTCCGAATGTGCGGAAATGGGTCCGACGTCTTTGCAATCTTTAAAAAAGTTCTTTCCTGAGGACAAACTTTGGGATATGAACGAGGTTTGGCAAGACAGGCTTATGGATAACCCGTGGTCCGCGGTGGCTATGGACTTTTGTGCAAGACAGAAGTTTTACGTAGAAGAGCTTTACGGGAAATGCGATTCGATAGAACAGTTCGTTGCGCGGGGAATGACGGTGCATGCCGAACTTCTGCGTGCTGAAATAGAGTTTGCAAGATACAATAAGGCGCGTTGCGGCGGGTTTATGAACTGGATGTATTCGGAAATATGGCCCTCCGCCACCTGGGCGATAGTGGACTATTATTTAGAGCCGAAGCAGGCTTATTATCAGGTAAGAAAAAGCTTTGCGCCCGTTCTCGTTTCCTTTGCGGAGGATACGGACGGCACGCGGGTGTTTATGGTAAACGATACCGATAAACCGATAAAAGCGAAAATCCGTTACGGAATGAAAACTTTGAGCGGCGAAACGGTATGGTCGAAAACGATAAAAACGACGGTTGCGGCTTTTGAAAGTTACAGCGAAAAAGTAACCGAAGCGACGAGCGGAAAAAATCGTTATCTGTTCGCCTATGCCGAAACGGAAAAGGGAAAGCTATCTTCCGTTTATTCCGCGGATATGTGGCACGAGTGCAAGTTTAGGAGCGATTATACTTATAAGGTAAAAGCGGAAAAAGGCGGGCTGGCGGTCACGGTAAAAGCGAATTCCTTCGTAAAGGGCTTAACGCTTATACTTCCCGATAATTATAAATACGTTTATTCGGATAATTATATAGATATAGAAGCGGGAGCGGAGAAAACGATTTGTATCGGCGGCGCGGGCGCGGAGCTTGCGGAAAAGCTCGTCGTTACCGATTTCGCGAAAGAAACGGAAATTTAATTCCGAAAAGGCTTTATAAAGAGGTATCTGATGATTGAAAAAATATCTTTAAACGGAGAATATAAGCTTTACGTTTTCGACTTCGGAAAATCGCCGAAAACGCCCGCGGAATTATCGGGGGAAAACTTTCCCGCAATCGTTCCGGGGGAAGCTTATTCCGATCTTGTCCGCGCGGGACTGTTCCCCGATCCGTATATAGAAGCGAATATAGAAGGTACGCGAGAGGTCGAGAATAAGGATTTTTGGTTTGTAAAAAAGTTCGACTATTCTTGCCGTGGCGGTAAAACGGGCAGAGTAAGGCTCGTTGCGGAAGGCGCGGACGCGTTTGCGGAATATTTTATCAACGGCGAAAAGATAGGCGAAAGCGATAACGCGCTCGTTCCGTTCTCGTTCGACGTTACGGGAAAGCTTGCGGAGGGCGAAGCGATGAACGTGGTTGTCCCGACCGGAAACTTCGGCAATATCCTTGCGGCTTTCTATGCGAAAAACATGGGACTTCCCATCGGAAAGCTCATTTGTGCGTCCAATGACAATAAGGTGCTGTATGATTTCTTCCGTACAGGCGTCTACGACAGGAACAGGG
>CAKQEE010000057.1 GCA_934230055.1 uncultured Clostridia bacterium | reverse complement strand
GATCTGGGGCTTGACGCGGCTACCGTTGCGGCGGCTTTTCTGCATGACGTGATAGAGGATACCCCCGTTTCCGAGGGCGATATAAAAAAAGAGTTCGGCGAAGAGGTTTTACAGCTCGTTCAGGGTGTAACCAAGCTCGAAAGGATAGAGTTTACCTCGCAGGAAGAGGAGCAGGCGGAAAACTTCCGCAAGCTTTTCGTCGCGATGGCGAAGGATATAAGAGTTATCATTATAAAGCTTGCGGACAGACTGCACAATATGCGTTCGCTCAACTTCCTTTCTGTGGAACGCCAGCAGCGTATGGCGCGGGAAACTCTGGAAATTTACGCGCCGCTTGCGGGAAGGCTGGGCATATCGCAAATCAAGTGCGAATTAGAAGATTTATGCCTTAAATATCTAGAACCCGATTTTTACGAATACATTTCCACCGAGCTTGACAAACGCTTTAAGGCGAGCGTGGAATTTATAGACCACGTTATCGCGGACGTGCGCAAGATGATGGACGATTCTCACATCGCGGGGGAGGTTTTCGGCAGAAGAAAGCATCTTTACAGCATTTATCGCAAAATGAAGGAAAAGGGCAAAACGCTCGACCAGATTTACGACACGGTGGCGATAAGGGTTATCGTGGACACGGTGGACGAGTGTTACGAAATTCTCGGTAAAATCCATAATAAATGGAAGCCCGTGCCGGGGCGCATAAAGGACTATATAGCCACGCCGAAGCCGAATCTTTACCGTTCTCTTCACACGACCGTCGTAACTAACTACGGCAGAATCTTTGAAATTCAGATAAGAACTTACGAAATGAACCACGCCGCCGAATACGGTATCGCGGCGCACTGGAAATATAAAGAAAAGAAAGAGGGCGACGACCTTGACGAAAGACTTTCTTGGATAAGGGAAGTTATGGAATGGCAGGGCGGTTTAAAGGACAGCAAAGAATTTTTAACCTCCTTAAAAGGCGATTTATATAGTTCGGAGGTGCTTGTGTTCACCCCGAACGGAGACGTTAAAAGCCTGCCGAAGGACGCCACCCCCATAGACTTTGCATACAGTATTCACTCCGCCGTCGGCGACAAGTGCGTCGGCGCGAAGGTAAACGGCAAAATGGTGCCGTTAAACAGCACGTTAAAAGTCGGCGACGTGGTGGAAATCATCACTTCCCCGCACTCCAAAGGACCTTCCTGGGATTGGCTTAAAATAGTAAAAAATCCCAGCGCGCGCGTAAAAATTCGCCAGTTTTTCAAACGCGTGATGAAAAGCGAAAACGCCAAAACGGGCAAAACCATGTTGGAGGACGAGGCAAAACGCCGTGGCTACAAGCTTTCGGAACTTCTTACCGAAGAATCGTTTTTGGTGCTTTCTTCCAAAATGTCTTTTAACAGTCAGGAAGAAATGTTCGCTTCCATCGGCTACGGCGCGGTAAGCGTTAATCAGGTTATAGTAAAGCTTCTCGATTTTTACCGCAAAAAACAGCCGAAGCAGGAAATCACCAAATACTTTTCTATGCGCCCCGAAAAGTCGAGCAGCGTAAAAGTAAAGAATATGACGGGCATACTCGTGCGGTTTGCGGGCTGTTGCAATCCCGTCCCCGGCGACGCTATCGTCGGCTTTATCTCCCGCGGACACGGGGTAACGGTGCATAGGAAAGATTGCCCGAACCTTAAAAACGCCGAACCCGAAAGGCTTATAGAAGTCAGTTGGCTGGATAAGGCGGCAAGCGTATACAACGCGGGTATAAAGGTTATAGGCAACACGCAGGCGCAGATTTTAACGGAAGTTGCGGCGGCGGTGGCGGAGCTTAAACTCGAAATAGTTTCCACGAACGGCAGAACGGATTCCAAAACGGGACAGGTGATAGTGGATTTCAATATCCGCTTAAACGGCAAGGACGAACTAGACAGGCTTATAAACAAAATCGCCGCGAATCCCAAGATTACCGACGTTTTCCGAACGGCTACTTAAAAAGGCGCGGGCAGTATGAAATTATATCGTTTATTATCGGGACCGCTCCGCGTGAACAGTTATTTTCTGGCGGGAGAGGACGGCAACGCCGTTCTTATCGACGGCGGCGAAAACTACAAGCTTATTAAGGAAACGCAGGAAAAATACGGCTTAAAAGTGAAAGCCCTTCTTTTAACGCACGCGCATTTCGATCATGCGGGCAACGCGGCGCAAATCGCGGCGGACGGGGCGACTGTGTACGTAAGCGAAAAGGACGGAATAAAGCTTGCTTCGGGCGATACCCTTGCGGCGCGGTTCGGAAGAAAAGCGCAACCCGTAAAAGATTTCGTCACGATAAAAGAGGGCGACGTTCTTGATCTATTCGGAATGAAAATAGAGGTGTTGGAAACCGCGGGGCATACGGACGGTTCTTTAACGTTCAAAACGGAAAACGCGCTTTTTACGGGTGATACCCTTTTTAAGGAATCGGTGGGGAGAACGGATTTTCCCACGGGCAATTTCGAGGATCTTGTAAAATCCGTGCAAAGGCTTTTTTCGCTCGAAGGCGATTACAACGTTTACCCCGGACACGACGAATTTACCACGCTTTGTCACGAGAGAACTTTTAACCCGATGAAAGAATATGAAAGAAACAAATCTTAATACAAACCTCGCGTTTGCAGAAAACGAACTGAACGAGGTGATAAGACTTTTTCCGCAAGACGAAAGCCTTAAAATAACCCACAAATTCACCGAAACGGAAGGGAAATATTCTAACCTCGTGTTGCTGAACGGCAAGGCTTACGCATTTTGCAATCTTTCGCACAATCCGCAAACGGAAATACTTAAAAAACGGCTTATAAAAAGATATGCAAAGCTTGCGCTTTATCGCGCGCTTTCCTCTTGCTTCGGGATAAGTTTGCCGTGGGGCGCGCTTACGGGGATAAGACCTACCCGCCTTGCCTATGCCGAAATGACGGAACACGGCGATTTTGAAGAATTTTTTACGGACGTTATGAAGGTGAGCAAGGAAAAAACCGAGCTTACCCGCGCCGTTATTGAATCGCAAAAGAATTATTACGACTTAAACCCCGATAACACGGACTTTTTCGTGTTCGTGCCGTTTTGCCCCACGCGCTGCAAATACTGCTCTTTCATCACTCAGGATTTAAGAAGTTCTTCGGGGCTTATGGAAGAATATACCGAAGCTCTCGTGCGGGAAATAAGGGAAAGCGCGGGCTTCGTTAAAAAATTGCGCAGCATATACGTCGGCGGCGGCACGCCCGTCGCGCTTTCAAACGAAAACCTTATAAAGATTCTTTCCGCGCTTGCCGAAATAAATACGGGGGTAGAGTTCACCGTGGAGGCGGGAAGACCCGACCGCATTACGAAAGAAAACCTTAAAATATTAAAAGACTTCGGAGTAACGCGGGTTTGCGTCAATCCGCAAACTTTTTCGGACGAAACGCTTAAAAGAATAGGCAGAAATCACACCGCGGCGGAAACGATAGAGAAATTTTTGCTCGCAAAAGAAAATTTCGTTACGAATATGGACTTTATCGCAGGGCTGGAAGGGGAAACGGAAGAGATTTTCGCGGACAGCATTAACAAGGCGATAGAACTTGCGCCGGACGATATAACGGTGCATACTCTGTGTATAAAACGCGGTTCCTACCTTGCGGAAGAAACTGACAGAATAGAGTGCGGTGAGATAGAAAAAATGGTAAATTTCGCAGAAAAAGCTCTCTCTTTTGCGGGATATAATCCCTATTATCTCTATCGCCAAAAATATATGGCGGGCAATCTCGAAAACGTCGGATACGCGTTAAAGGGCAAAGAGTGCGTTTATAATATAGACACGATGGAAGAAATTTCCTCTACCTTGGCGTGCGGCGCGGGCGCGATAAGCAAGCGCGTGGATTTTTCGGGCGGAAGAATAGAACGCTTCGCCGCGCCGAAAGACGTTAAGTCTTATCTTGCGGGAGAGAACGAAAGACTTTTGGGTAAGCGCGCCTTTTTCGGCGAGCCGAGATAGTTTTTTGAAAAAAATTTTATCCGCGTTTTGCGCTTGTATGCAATTCGAGCGGGGCGCGGACGGGCGCGACGGTCGCGCTTTACGGCAAAAAATAAAAACGGATAAAAATAACCGAAAAATAAACCGAAAAGATTAAAAAACAGTTTACAAACGAAGATATTTTTGGTATACTTTATATGCTTAAGGTACTTTACGCAAGGTTTTGTGGATTCTCCACCCGGGGCTTTGCTTAAAGCGAATTATTCCATAAAAAACAGGAGGTAAAAAACAATATGGAAAAGGCAAGAAAAGAAGAGATAATCAAAAAGTTCGGTCGTCACGAAGGCGACACGGGTTCTGCAGAGGTGCAGATAGCTCTTTTAACCGAGAGAATCAATCACCTTAACGAGCATTTGTCCGTTAATAAGCACGATAACCACAGCCGTCGCGGACTTTTAAAGATGGTCGGCGAACGCAGAGGTCTTTTGAAGTATTTACAACAGATCGACATCGAAAGATACAGAAAGATTATCGCAGACCTCGATCTTCGTAAGTAAGAATTTTTTGAGGGCGGTCTTTTCCGCCCTTTTTTACTTAAAAAAGGTTGATTTAACGCCGCTTTGCCGCTTTTTTTGTTAAAGTCCTATGGTTTTTCGGCGCGGCGGGCTGAAAAAAGCAAAACCGCGGAAGCCGAAGCTTCGGCGATTTAAAACCGCGAAGAATAAAAAAAGCTTAAAAATTTTGCGGAAAACAGAACTTTGCGGAAAACAAAAAATGCGGGCAGGCTCGATAGAGGGAAAGTTATTTAAAATAAGGAATTTTGTGCGGCGCGCGGGGTGCGTTGCCGTTTCGGAATAATAAGAGTTAAGGATCAGGAGAATAAAATGACCAAAAATTACAGAGAATTCAGAACTACCGTCGGCGGCAGAGAGCTTATCGTCGAAACGGGCAAATATGCGGAACAGACTAACGGTTCCTGCGTGCTTCGTTGCGGCGACACCGCGGTTATGGTAAACGTAACCATGGCGGAAAAACCGAGAGACGGTATGGATTATTTCCCCCTCGGCGTAGACTTCGAGGAGAAAATGTATTCGGTAGGCGCAATTCCCGGCGGATTCAAACGCCGCGAGGGCAGGGCTTCCGATAAAGCGATTTTAACCAGCCGCCTTATCGACAGACCTATTCGTCCGCTTTTCCCGAAAGGACTTTTCAACGACGTTATCGTAGTTGCTACCGCCCTTTCCGTAGAACCCGACATTCAGCCCGAACCGCTTGCAATGCTCGGTTCGAGTATCGCGATCAGCATTTCCGATATACCGTTCGCAGGGCCTACGGGCAGCGTGGTTGTCGGCATAGTAGACGGCGAATACGTTATCAATCCGGACGCGGCGCAGAGAGCGAAAAGCACGCTTACGCTTAACCTTGCCGGTACGAAAGACGCTATTATGATGGTTGAAGCGGGCGCGAAAGAAATTTCCGACGACGAAATGGTCGGCGCGATTTTGTTCGGTCACGAAGAAATCAAACGTCTTTGCGCTTTCCAAGAAGAAATCATTAAAGAAGTAGGCAAGCCGAAGAGAGAAATGGAACTTTATCACGTTCCCGAGGAGATAGACTCCGCGGTAAGAGAATATGCGAGCGAAAAACTCGACAGAGCTCTCGATACTTTCGACCGTCACGAAAGACAGGCGGGACAAGACGCCGTGGAAAAGGACTGCCTCGAACATTTTGCTGATATTTTCCCCGCAAAGGAAAGAGAAATCAAAGACTCCCTCTACTACCTCACCAAAGAGAAAGTAAGAGCGAAAATTACCAACACGGGTATCCGTCCCGACGGCAGAAAGCTTACGGAAATCAGACCTATCTGGTGCGAAGCGGGCATTCTCCCCAGAGTTCACGGCTCGGGCGTGTTCACGAGAGGTATGACTCAGGTTATGTCTACATGCACTCTCGGAATGCTTTCCGACGCGCAGAAATTAGAAGGGCTTGACGGCGAAACCGCAAAGCGTTATATGCATCAATACAATATGCCGGGTTACGCTTCGGGCGAAGCTAAACCGCTCCGCAGCCCCGGTCGTCGCGAAATCGGTCACGGCGCGCTTGCGGAAAGAGCTTTGGAACCCGTTATTCCTTCGGAAGACGAATTCCCTTACGCTATAAGAGTAGTTTCCGAAGTGCTTTCTTCCAATGGTTCCACTTCGCAGGGCAGCGTTTGCGGCTCTACTCTCGCGCTTATGGACGCGGGCGTTCCGATAAAGGCACCCGTAGCGGGTATCGCAATGGGACTTATCAAAGACGTGGAGAGCGGCAAGGTATCCATTCTTACCGATATTCAGGGACTCGAAGACTTCCTCGGCGATATGGACTTTAAGGTAGCGGGTACCGAAAAGGGTATCACGGCTATCCAGATGGATATAAAAATCAAGGGCATTGACGAGAACATTTTAAGGTCGGCAATCGCGCAGGCGAACGTCGGCAGAAAATACATTCTCGGTAGAATGCTCGAAGTTATCGATAAACCGAGAGAAGAACTCTCCGTATACGCTCCCAAGATTATCTCCTTCAAGATTGATCCCGAAAAGATCGGCGACGTTGTCGGCAAGCAGGGTAAAGTCATCAACAAGATTATCGAAGAAACGGGCGTTAAGATCGACATCGAGGACGACGGAAGAGTCAACATCGCTTGCGTGGGCGATATAGCTCAGGCGGAACGCGCGAAAGCAATCGTTCTTTCCATTGCGAAGGATCCCGAAGTAGGCGATATGTTCATTGCGGAAGTCGTAAGAATTTTACCGAAGGTCGGCGCGTTCTGCGAACTCGCTCCGGGAAAGGACGGACTTATCCACATTTCCAGAATGAGCGAAAAGCGTATCGAAACGGTAGAAGAAGTTCTTCATATCGGCGACAAAGTAAAAGTTGAAATCATCAAAATCGGCGAAAAGGGTATAGACCTTAAACTTCTCGAAATAATGGAGTAAAAGCATATAGCGGCACGCCTTGCGGCTACGCGCTCGCCTTCCTTGGTCGCGTACGGAAATGTACGCTTCCTGCGGGGCGTCTCG
>CAKQEE010000056.1 GCA_934230055.1 uncultured Clostridia bacterium | reverse complement strand
TTTCCGGCTTTTGCGTTCTATAATTTATGGTTTCGGGCTTGGTTACTTCGCCGTACGACCATTCTCTGATCTTTTCGGGAGAGGCAACGCCTATCTGTATAGAATCGAAATTGTTAAGTTCAAACATATTTTCTTACCGCTCCTTATTATTTATCCTCGTCCAAATCGTCGTCGTCCCAATCCTCGTCGTCGTCGAACATCGCGCTGTCGGGAACGGTGGTGTCGATTTCGTCGTCGTCATCGTCGAACATATCCTTCGCGTTGAAGCCGAAGTCCTCGTCGAGATCCACGTCCTCGCTATCTTCGTAAGAAGGCGTTTCTTCCGCGTTTTCTTCCGGTTCTTCCAAGGAAACCTCTTCGTGATGCGGTCTTTCTCTTGCGGGAACGAAATCGTCTATATCGCTTTCGATAAGGTCTTTAATTGCAAGCTCTTCCTTGTTTTCGGTAAGAACTTTCATATCGAGCGCGAGCGACTGCAATTCTTTTAAGAGAACCTTGAATGCTTCGGGGATACCCGGTTCGCTTATGTTGGTGCCTTTTACTATGGATTCGTAAGTCTTTACCCTGCCGACGATATCGTCCGACTTGACGGTCAATATTTCCTGCAAGATATGCGCCGCGCCGTATGCTTCCAAAGCCCAGATTTCCATTTCTCCGAAACGCTGTCCGCCAAACTGCGCTTTGCCGCCCAAAGGCTGCTGCGTTACGAGGCTGTAAGGTCCCGTCGAACGAGCGTGAATCTTATCGTCTACGAGGTGGATAAGCTTTATCATGTACATCTGACCGACCGTAACCCTGTTCTCGAAGGGTTCGCCCGTTCTTCCGTCGTAAAGCTGAATCTTGCCGTCTACCTCGCCGTCCGGATTGACTATGTTGTTTTCGCGGAGCAATTCCTTTATGTCGCCTTCCGTCGCGCCGTCGAATACGGGCGTCGCGATCTTCCAGCCGAGCTGTTTGCATACGAGCCCCAGATGTACTTCGAGAACTTGCCCGATATTCATACGGGAAGGAACGCCGAGCGGGTTAAGCACGATTTGAAGAGGCGTGCCGTCCGCCATAAAAGGCATATCCGATTCGGGAAGAATACGGGAAATAACGCCCTTGTTTCCGTGACGTCCCGCCATCTTGTCACCGATAGAAATTTTACGCTTTTGCGCTATATATACTCTTACGAGCTTGTTTACGCCGGGAGAAAGCTCGTCTTTATTCGCTCTCGTAAAGATTTTAACGTCTACTACGATACCGCCTTCGCCGTGGGGAACTTTAAGAGAAGTATCTCTCACCTCTCTCGCCTTTTCGCCGAATATCGCGCGTAAAAGTCTTTCCTCGGGGGTAAGCTCCGCTTCGCCCTTCGGGGTAACCTTACCTACGAGTATGTCGCCGCTGTTTACTTCCGCGCCGATTCTTATGATACCGTCTTCGTCGAGGTCTTTAAGTGCGTCGTCGCCGACGTTAGGAATATCTCTCGTGATTTCCTCTTCGCCGAGACGGGTATCTCTCGCCTCTATCTCGTGTTCTTCTATGTGAATAGTGGTGAACACGTCTTCTCTTACGAGCTTTTCGGAAAGAAGAATTGCGTCCTCGTAGTTATAGCCCTCCCAGCTCATGAAGCCTACGAGAATGTTCCTGCCGAGGGCAAGTTCGCCGTTTTTGGTGGAAGGTCCGTCCGCAATGGTCTGCCCTTTCTTTATTTTCTCGCCCTTATCCACGATAGGACGCTGATTAAGACAGGTGCCTTGGTTGCTTCTTTCGAATTTTTTGAGTTTATATTCTCTTTCGTTTCCGTCTTCTTCGGTTACGACTATTCTGTCGCTCGCCACGCTCTTGACGACGCCCGCTTCCGCGGCGTTTACCATAACGCCGGAGTCGTATGCGATTCTGCGTTCGATACCCGTCGCTACGATAGCGTTTTCGGGGCAAAGAAGCGGAACTGCCTGACGTTGCATGTTAGAACCCATCAGCGCACGGTTGGTATCGTCGTTTTCGAGGAACGGGATAAGCGCGGTCGCGACGGAAATAAGCTGTTTAGGAGAAACGTCCATATAATCCATCTTTTCGCGGACGTCTTCCGTTATATCTTCTCTGTGACGGCAGGAAACACGCTCGTTAAGGAAGTATTTGTTGTCGATAAGCGGTTCGTTTGCCTGCGCTACGATGTAATTATCTTCTTCGTCCGCGGTGAGATAGTCTACGTGTTCGGTAACTATCGTCTCTATCTTTCCGTCCTCGCCGAGTCTGTGTTCTACCTTTCTGTAAGGCGATTCTATAAAGCCGAATTCGTTTACCTGCGCGTATGCGGCAAGCGAAGAGATAAGACCTATGTTCTGACCTTCCGGAGTCTCTATCGGGCACATTCTGCCGTAGTGAGAGTGGTGAACGTCTCGGACTTCAAAGGTCGCGCGGTCGCGGTTAAGTCCGCCGGGGCCTAACGCGGAAAGCTTTCTCTTATGCGTAAGTTCCGCAATCGGGTTGGTCTGGTCCATGAACTGCGAAAGCTGCGAAGAACCGAAGAACTCTTTAATGGCGGAGCTGACGGGGCGTACGTTGATAAGCCCCTGCGGAGAAACCTCTTTCGGGTCCTGCGTAGCCATTCTTTCTTTGATAACCCTTTCCAGTCTCGCGATACCGATGCGGAACTGGTTTTGCAAAAGTTCGCCGACGGAACGAACGCGGCGGTTGCCGAGGTGGTCTATGTTGTCTACCGTGTTAAGGTCGAAATTAAGGTCGAGGTTGACCGACACCGAAGCGACTATATCGTCTACGGTTATGTGCTTATGATTTAGCTTGTCGAGAAGAGGACGAATATCCTTTTTACCTTCTACGGTAAGCGGCTCCGTTAAGCCGGCTTCGAGAAGTTTATAGAATTCCACGCACGCTTTAACGAATTTGTTGCGGGTTTCCTTCGCCTTTTCGTCGTTCTTTTTATCCTCGGGTTTTTCTTCGCCCGCGGGAACGATTTTGTCCTCTATATAGAAGAACTCGTTTATCTGCTTGCGAAGTTTCTCGGCGGCAGCCTCTTCTCCCTCTTTTTCCGCCGTCGCTCTCACTTCTTTGGAGAATTCGAGCGCGGGATAATAGACGTAATCGAGAAGTCCGAAGAGTCTGGGATCTACGCCCGTGGCTTCCTTAAAGCTCACCACGTTGTTACCTATTATTTTATGTCTTACTCCGTCTACGTCCGCATAAACGACGTTCACGCCCGCGTTCTGAATTCTTTCCGCAAGCTCTTTGTCTATAACGGTACCCGCGGCGGCAAGCACTTCGCCGTCCGCGGTGACTATATCTTCGTAAGTCTTTACGCCGACAAGCCTTACGCCGAGGCGCAAACGCTTGTTGAGTTTATATCTGCCGACCTTGGCAAGGTCGTATCTTCTCGCGTCGAAGAAAAGATTTTTAAGGTGCTGTTTAACCGCGTCGTCCGTGGGAATTTCGCCGGGGCGCAAACGACGGTAAAGCTCTATAAGACCTTCCGTTTCCGATTTGGCGGTATCTTTTGCGGCGGTGTTCGCGATCATTTCGTCGCCCTCGAACAATTTTTCGAGCGCGTCGTCGCTTCCGAAGCCCAAAGCCCTTAATAAAACGGTAGCGGTAAGCTTTCTGGTTCTGTCAACGTGTACCCAAAGCACGCCCTGCGAATCCTGCTCGAATTCGAGCCACGCGCCGCGGGACGGAATAACGGTGGTATCGTAAATTTTTCTGCCCGCCTTGTCCACCTGCATTCCGTTATAAACGCCGGGGGACCTCACGAGCTGGGAAACGATAACGCGTTCCGCGCCGTTTATGATAAACGATCCGTTATCGGTCATCAGAGGGAAATCGCCCATGAATACTTCTTGGTCGATAATCTCGTCCGTAACCTTGTTCACGAGTCTTACCTTAACGCGAAGAGGACGCGCGAAAGTCGCGTCTCTGTCTCTGCACTCTTTCTCGTCGTACTTGGGCTTTCCGTCCAGATTATGATCGAGAAAATAGAGTTCAAAGTGGTCGGAATAGTCGGTAATCGGCGAAAAGTCTTCGAGTACCTCGCTTATTCCCTCGCGAATGAAGGCGTCGTAAGAATCTTTCTGGATCTTGACAAGATAAGGAAGCTCTATCGCTTCTTTAATCTTGCTGAAAGTCTTTCTCGTGATCTTGCCGCATTCTACTTCGGATAGTTTACGTGTCATTAAAAACACTCTCCTTAAAAAAATATAAAAATTATAAGCCGACGGTTTACAAACCCGATATTTTGTTGTATAATAACAACGGTATCGCAAAATATCGGATTTTTAAGGGTTCGTCGCTTCAAATTCCCTTGTTCGCACGCGGGCGGTTTCCCGCGAAAGCGCATTTCTTAAAAGGAACTTCGGCGCACGAAGAAGTTTTTAGCTCTTCTACCCTTTTTCCCTTATAAAGCCTTGCGATTACCGTTATGAAGGCAGATTTCGGCACGCGCCGCTATCGAGACTTTTCCGCAAAATTTTATCGGCGTATTCGGTCGAATATTTTTAGGGTTTCTCCCGAAAAAAGCGACAAAATTCGATACTAACCTATCATAATGGCATTATACAATCTTATAGCATTTTGCAAACAATGTCAAGTAATTTTTTTCGTTTTTTAAAAATAATTGAAAAAGCGCCCGAAAATCGTCAAAAACGGAGGTTATATGCGTATAGATAAGTTTCTTAAAGTTTCCAGAATACTGAAAAGGCGTTCCCTCGCGCAGGACGCGGCTTCGGGCGGGAGGGTGAAAATAAACGGCAAGTCCGTAAAACCCGCGCACCCCGTAAATATCGGAGATATCGTAGAGTTGGGTTTTAACAGCGGCACGGTGAGATTACGCGTTCTCGACGTTCGCGAAACGGTAAGAAAAGAGGACGCGGACAAGCTTTACGAGATTTTAAGCGAATAAACTCGCCGCCTTCGGGAGAAGTTATGAAAAAAGTTTCTTTGATTATCGCCGCCGCGGGAAAGGGCGAGCGCGCAGGTTTTGAAAAAAACAAACTGCTTTTTAAGAGCGCGGACGGCAAAACCGTTCTGGAGCGCACTCTTTTCGCCTTTGTGAAAAGCGGAATCATCGACGAATACGTCGTGGCCGTTTCCGAAAAGGACGAGGCGGAAATTTCCGCCATTCTCCCCCGAGAAGTAAAAATCGTCCTCGGCGGGAAAACGCGGTCTGCGTCCGTTAAAAACGCGCTCGCCGCGGTTACGGGCGATATCGTGCTTATTCACGACGGCGCAAGACCGTTCGTTTCTGCGGAGATTATCGAAAATTGTGCGAAAAGCGCGGATAAATTCGGGAGCGGAATCGTTGCGGAAGAAAGCCGCGACACGGTTTGCAGAACGAAAAACGGAGAAATCGCGGACTACCTCGGAAAAAAAGGACTGTTCTCGGTACAGACTCCGCAAGGTTTTAAAACCGAACTCATAAAAAAAGCGTACGCCGCCGCAGGCGAACAGGATTTTAACGACGACGGCGAAGTTTACGCGAAGTTCGTCGCCCCCCCTCACATAGTAAAAGGCAGCGCGAATAATATTAAGCTGACTTTTAAGGAAGATTTTAAGAACGCGACGGACGGCTCGAAGGCGTGCGGCGCGGATTGTCGCGGCGGCATTTTCGGCGACGCGACGGGTTCGGACACGCATACGGCGGCGAGCGCGAGTGCGGGTGCGGGCGAATATCGGTTCGGCATAGGCTTTGATTGCCATAAGCTCGTGACGGGGAGAAAACTTATTTTGGGCGGCGTGGAAATCGCGCATGACAAAGGACTTTTGGGACACTCGGACGCGGACGTTTTATCCCACGCGATAACGGACGCGATTTTTGCCGCGGCGGCAATGCGCGACATCGGATACCACTTTCCCGATACCGACCCCGCGTACGAGGGCGCGGACAGCATAGAGCTTCTTAAAACCGCGCTTAAAATCGTCGGAGAAAAGGGCTTTTCCGTTACGAGCGTTTCCGCGACGATTATGGCGGAAAAACCGAAACTTTTAAAGCGCATACCGGAAATAACGACAAATCTTGCCTCCGCTCTCGGCATTAAAGAAGATAGAGTAGGGCTTGCCGCAACCACTTTGGAAGGACTTGGCTTCGTCGGCAGAGAAGAAGGCATTTGCGTACAGGCAACCGCAACTCTTTTTAAAAAAGGAGAATAATATGAAAATTTTGATAATAAGACACGGAGATCCCGATTATTCGATAGATTCCTTAACGGAAAAGGGTAAAAAAGAAGCAGAGCTTCTCGGCAAAATGCTGGATAACACCCGTTTAGACGACGTTTACGTTTCCACGCTCGGCAGGGCGAAACTCACCGCCGAAATCGCGCTTAAAAACAAAAATATAAAAAAGCACTACCGCGACTGGTTACAGGAATTTTGCTATCTTTGGGATATAATGCCCTCCGAATACGAGAAAAACAAAGAGGCTTGGGAAGGTAAAGGCTGGCAGAAATCCTCGCCATTCAATACCGAAGAAGTTTCTTTAAGATACAACGCGCTTTGCGGCGGGTTAGACGAGATTCTGGCTAAACACGGGTATCGCAAGAAAGGCGCGCTTTACGAAGCCTTTGCGCCTACGGACGATACCGTCGCGCTGTTCTGTCATTACGGCGTGGAATGCGTTATTCTGTCTTACCTTCTAAACGTTTCGCCGTATATATTTTTCCAAAGCTTTTGCGCGTTGCCGACGTCCGTCACGACGCTCGTAACCGAAGAACGGGAAAAGGGGAAAGCCATTTTCCGCTGTCTTTCTTTCGGGGAACTTTCTCACCTATACGCGGGCGGGGAAAAGCCCTCGTTTTCTGCGCGGTTTGCGGAAATTTACGGCAACGGCGACAGGGTTTAACGTTCGATTATAGAAAGCACCTCGCAGAGAAATACCGGCAAAGAATCTTCTCACCCGTCATTCTGAGCCGCGCTTCTTGCGCTCACTTCCGAAGAATCTCTTATATTTTTTGCGAGCAGGGGAAGAACTGTTTTCCGCACGAAGCGCTGCGTAGCGAAGCGGAGCAGTATCCGTTCTTCCCCTCTCGCGCTCTCCCTAATATGAAAACTCCTCAAATCCCCTCAAGCTTTTTATA
>CAKQEE010000055.1 GCA_934230055.1 uncultured Clostridia bacterium | reverse complement strand
GTTCCGTAGTGGCACGAATTTTATTCTTTTATATATTTTTATTCCTCGATAATTATCGTTAAAACCTTTTAAAAAACCGCACTTTTACTGACGATTCCTTAAAAATATATCACAGTGATACTTAACGATATATAAAAATAACGTGCGATACAGGGTTTTCCTCATATTGCACGTTACTGGCATTTTTACTGTTACAGTAGTTGGTTTATTATTTACAAAAACATTACCATATAATGTGGTAAAGTATACTTCACACCGTTAACGCCATTTCTTCCTCCTATCAATTTATACGCGATATTCGGCGAAAAATCTTTTATAAACGTGTTGAGAGAAACCGAGGCAGTATTACCTGCTTTTACTTCTACCGGTACGGTACCCGAATTTTTTTCTATTATAAACTCTATTTCGTGACTATCGTCCGGCTTATAATAATAAAGCGCATATCCCCTTTTTACAAGGCATTCGGCGATAACGTTTTCGTATATGCCTCCCTTGGCATTACCCTTAATAGTATTGTTAAGAATCGCAAGTTTTATTTCCGTGCCGTACATTCGAGTAAGCAAACCCGTATCGTTTATATACAACTTAAACTGATTTTCGTCTGCATTAGCCATCAACGGCAAATACGGTTCTCTGACGTTATAACAAGCGTTAACTATATTAGCGTCTTTCAGCCACTTTATGCTGCCGCCGAATTTCCTTCTCGTCTGCCCCTTTTCCACCGTAGAATATTGAAATTTTTTTATTTCCCTTGCCAGTTGCTTCGGCACGGCATCGTAACACATTCTGACGTATTGCTTTTCTCTTCCTTTTGCGTGCTTAGAAATATCGTCCTGATATTCCGCCAGAATATCGGCTTGAATCCTTGCAACGCGATTAAAATCTTTATTCTCGGCAAAATCGGCAACAACCTCGGGCATTCCGCCAACAACCATAAACTCACGGAAAAGCATTTCATATCTGTTATGAATACTTTCCGGAATTTGTTCCCCGTTATCTAAATACCCTTTTAGCTCTGCAATGGTTTCTTCCTTATACCCGTAAGCCCACAAAAATTCCTCGAAATCTAACGACCGCATCTCTATCTGTCTTTCGTATCCGACGGGTATCGAACTCGGCGTTTCGACGTTAGCGTCGTCATCGTCGCCATAAGATAGCCCAAGCAACGAACCGGAGGAAATTACGTCATATCTCATATCGTCCGCCAGAAATTTTATCGCCGTTCTGGCGTTGCCGCAATATTGAATCTCATCTAAAAAAATTAAAGTGTCGCCACGAATCAACTCTATCTCCGGCATATTTGCCGTCATTCGCTTATATATCTCGTCGGCGGACAATTCTCCGTTAAAAATCGCCTTCAAATTCGGCTGCCTAAAAAAATCTATATAAATAAAAGACCTATATTCCGCTTTCCCGAATGCCTTCACTATATACGATTTTCCCACCTGTCTTGCCCCTTTAATAAGAAGGCATTTTTTTAACCCGTTTTTGCGCTCGCTTCTCCATTCCAAAAGTTCCCTATACACCTTTCTTTTAAGCATATTTTCACCTCTACATAGAGAATTATAAATCAATTTTAATATTCAGTCAAGCGTTTTGCATAAAATCGGAATATTGAATAGTGTATTTTTGCATAAAATCAGACTACCCATTTTCGATTTTTTGCATAAAATTGGAATAATGTCATTCAGAAAGAAGTTTATAAGCTTCGCTTACCTTGCGGTATTTTTTTCTCTTCCGTTTTTCGCACTCCCATTTTTTGGGAATACAAAGCTTTTATTAAATATTAAAATAGTATTTATGAAAGGTTATACTTATGATAAGTAGTTAAACGAGAAAGAAAATCAAATTTTATCGCTTGTTTATTCGGGGAATAGTCATTACCTGAATGCTTTTAACTTCGTTCATAAGTTTTACAAAATAAATTATCGCTTACATAAGTCTAATCACCTTGCGGTGTTTAAGGCTGTTTATATTGAAAAAGCAAAACTGCCCGCGTGGAAGATTGCGAGCAGTTGCAATATTGCGCAAAGCACCCTTTTCAGATTGAGAAACGAAATAGTGGAATGTTTTCACGCTTGCTTAGAAGACGAACAAAATACGTTAAAAGAAATAGCCGTTACAATGGACTGATATTATGAACGCAGAAGAAACAATTATCTATCTTATACAATTATATATTCAATATTTAGACGAACTAAACCTATCACCTCGCAACGATTTTACTATCGGAGAAATGACCGCATACGTTGAAACTCTTGAAATACTTCAACGCTGGGAAAAAGCAACTCTTCACGGTTTAGACTTCGTTATCGAAGATAAGTATAAAATTTAGTCTGCTTTTGCGGCACGCAAACCTTCCATAGCATTGGCAAGAGCAAAGATTTACTTGCTAATTTCAAATAAAAGCAGACGAAAGCCGAAACACC
The DNA here is from genome assembly GCA_934230055.1 of uncultured Clostridia bacterium. Classification (GTDB taxonomy): domain Bacteria; phylum Bacillota; class Clostridia; order Christensenellales; family Borkfalkiaceae; genus UBA1259. Next base: position 4,789 of record CAKQEE010000055.1, on the reverse strand, counting down.
GCACTTGAAAACCTTTGCAAGCAAGTTTTCTCACTTATATTATAAAAACAAGTTACTGTCAAAATTGCTCTTCCTCTTAAAAAAATCACGAACAAAAAAGCAAAATAGTGCCGATTGCAAAATTAAAATTATGCCGATTGAATTATGCGAATCATATAGATTACATTTGCAAATCCCGATAAAATGTGGTAAAATAGTGTTAATGACAATAGGGAGAAGCAATTGCTATGAACAAAATTGCCGATAGAAATAAATACAAAGCCAGAATTATGGATCAGCAGGTTCAAAAATATTTGGCGACGTTCGGCGCAATTTGCATAGAGGGTCCTAAATGGTGCGGTAAAACTTGGATATCTTCTTTTCACGCAAACAGCGAATTTCTTATTGCCGATTCTTCCAATAATTTTCAGAATAAAAAGTTGGCGGAAATGTCTCCGTCAATAGTCCTCGAAGGCGAAACACCGAGATTAATCGACGAGTGGCAAGAAGTTGATGCTATTTGGGACGCGGTTCGATATGCCGTAGATCAGCGCGGAAAAAAAGGACAATTCATTTTAACCGGCTCGTCAACCCCGAAAAAGAAAGAAAACAGAGTTCATAGCGGCGCGGGGCGTATTGGCAGATTGCGTATGAGAACGATGTCTCTTTATGAATCAGGAGATTCAGACGGGAAGGTATCCCTTGAAGATTTATGCAACGGCAATATTACAACGGCACTAACAGGCGAGGTTGATTTGCGTACACTTGCAAATTACATCGTCCGTGGAGGATTCCCCGGTGCGATAGGGCTACCGGTTGAAAATGCTCAATTGATTTCAGAGTCTTACATTAAAACAATTTTAACGGACGACGCTCAGAGAATAGACGGAAAAAAATACGATACAGACAAAATGAAATTGCTGTTACGTTCACTCGCAAGAAACGAAAGTACAACGGCAACAAAAAAGAAACTTGCAAGCGATATTAGGGACGTCGATGACGAATCGATCGATTATGATAGTGTGTGTACTTATCTTGACGTTTTTGAACGGCTGTTCTTACTTGACAATCAAAAACCTTTTTCTTCAAATATTCGTTCGTCCGTTCGTATAAAACAATCCGAAAAACGTCACTTTTGCGACCCATCATTACCGTGTGCATTGTTAAACGCAACTTCTGATAGATTGATTAACGACCTTGAAACATTCGGTTTCTTATTTGAATCGCTTTGCGAAAGGGATTTGAAAATTTATACCGAAGCTTTCGGAGCTCAACTCTTTCATTATCAAGATTATACGAACAAGGAAATCGATGCGGTTATCGAATTAAAAGATGGGCGCTGGTGCGCCTTTGAAATAAAGCTCGGAGCAAACCAAATAGATAAAGCGGCAGAAAATCTTATTGAAATACGCAATAAAATTATTGAAGAAGGAGGCAAAGCACCTTCCGTCCTGTGCGTAATATGCGGTTTATCTAATGCGGCATATATTCGTCCGGACGGAGTTTTCGTTGTCCCGATTACATCATTAAAAAACTAATGACTGCAAAGAATTCTTTTCAGATTACCATCGGAGAAATGACCGTACACGTCTCGAAACGCTTAAAATACTTCATCGCTCTAAAAAAAGCAACTCTTCACGGCTTAGACTTCGTTATAGAAGATAAGTATAAAATTTAAATTTATTTTACTATAAAAAACAAGCGATGCAAGACTTGTTCTCGCGTCGCTTGTTTGTATTTAAATCAAAAACTATCATAAATAACGCCTTTTTTGAGAATTATATCCGCATGTAGCCTCTCTTTTCGCTTTATACTCCCCGCTCGCATACCTTATCTGGGGAACATGTCTATTTTTCTACGAACTCTACTATAGGCGTTGTCTTATCCAAAGAATGAGGATGATGATCACAGTTCGGTTTTAATATAAGTGGTATCTCATGCCCTTTTTCTTTATAAAAATTTACCATTTTAAGACAATTATCCTTATAAGGAACCACGACATCGTCTTCCCCCGCCACTATAAGCACGGGAATATCGTTTGAATAAAATTCTTCCAGATAGTCTACGGGACTTACACGATATTCCTTAAAAGTCTTTTCGTCAAGACGATATTCTGCGAGCATCTCCTCGTGTTCATGGCTTTTCTCCGGCGGCCATGAACGCAAATCAAGCACGGGCGCGTCCAGATAAATTTTGGAAACGTATTCCGGATAATACAGCGCGTAATTGAATGCGTACAATCCGCCGCGTGAAAACCCAAATAATATCGGTTTTGTCTTAAATCCCGCTTCTTGTAACAAATGCAGGTGAAATTTATGCATAAGCCTTACCGCGCGATCGCTCCCGTACATATTGCTTATTTCGTAATACACACGGGCATAGCCTGTATCGAACAAGTCGCGCTCGGCTTTGTCAAATGCATAAAAAAACTCCGTTTTCCAAATCCATTTACCGTTGAAATTATCGGGAATAAGCACCGTAGCGTTATATCCGTTAAATTGAAATTCCTTTTTTATCACTTTTTCGTATTCCTCCTCTTTTGCGCGTCTCTCCGAACCTCTCTGCGTTTCTGCTTAAAATTCTTGTCGTAAATCGGAAAACTCGCCTTTTTCGATAGAACTAATATAGTATTTTTACTGATTTTCTTATATTCTCATCGAATACTGAGTTAATTTATGACGCCTTTTTTGAGGATTATATTTGCGTATACTTGCTTTTCTCCCGTCGCTATCACCGCATATGCGTTTTTCGCCCTTTCATAAAACGCGTTCCGTTCTATCCCGCCGAGTTTTACGTTTTTATCGTGTTCGTTCGCGATTTTTTCGTATTCCGCCCATATCGTCGGATTAACCTTTCCTTCGTCACTCGGCGTGAGATTCATTAAAATCATATTAGGCTCGGCGTAAGTATCGAGCGGAATAAGCGACATCACCGCGTCGAGAATTTCCGCGCCGCCTATTCCGTCCGCACGGATAACCCTCTTTCCCAAATTCGCGGAAGGAAAATTCCCGTCCGCTATAACTATTTCGTCGCCGTGTCCCATCTCGCACAAAATTTTGAGAAGCTCCGGACCTACAAGTTTATTTATATTTTTCAGCATTTCGTTTTCTCCTTTACAAACTCACACTCCGGAATAAGCGGAGAAGCCGCCGTCTACGGGAAGTATCGTTCCCGTTATAAATCCGCTCGCCTTGTCGTCCGCAAGGAACAATAACGCCCCTATCAGGTCGCTTATCTCACCGAATTTCTTCATAGGCGTTGCAGCTAATATCTTCCCCGTTCTCGCCGTGGGTGCACCGTCCGCGTTAAACAGTAGGTCTTTGTTCTGTTTCGTAACGAAAAACCCGGGAGCTATCGCGTTGCAGCGTATTCCGCACTGCGCAAAGTGTACCGCCACCCATTGCGTAAAATTGTTTATCGCCGCTTTCGCCGCCGAGTACGCGGGTATCTTCGTAAGCGGTCTGTATGCGTTCATGCTGGAAATATTTATTATGTTCCCGCCCGTTTTAACCATATCTTCCGCAAATACCTGCGTGCATAAAAACGCGCTCGTTAAGTTCACGTCGAACACGAACTTGAACCCGTCCTCGTCTATCCCGAAAAAGTCCTTCACTACCTTCGTTTCGGGAGTCATCGTTTCGTTATCCGTGGTCGCTTTGGGGTTGTTTCCGCCTGCGCCGTTGATAAGGAAGTTCACCTTCCCACATTTTTCGTTTATAACCTTTTTCGCCGCGATTATATCTTCTTTTTTGGTGCAGTCCGCGGATATTCCTATCGCGTTTTCACCTATTTCGGTCGCAAGGGCTTCCGCTGTCGCTTTCGTTCTGTTGATGATCGCTACCTTCGCCCCGCATTCCGCAAGCGCGCGGCAGAAGTCGCTCATCATCACGCCCGCTCCGCCCGTCACAGCCACTACTTTGTCGCTTAAATCTACTTTGAACGGTATTTTCATTTTCTCTCCTTTTCTACTGCTTCAAACAATCCGTTAAGATACGCCGCTCCTAACGCGCGGTCGAACAAACCGTACCCCGGCTTTGCGTTCTCGCCCCAGATATTCCTTCCGTGGTCGGGGCGTAAATACCCGTCGAACCCGTTATCCACTAGCGCTTTTACTATAGCGTATATATCAACGTTCCCTTCCGCGGTCTGATGACCGTTTTCGTAAAAATCGGTGTCGTTCACGAACTTCAACTGCCTTAAATGCGCAAAATATATCCTGTCGGCGTACTTTGCCGCCATCTTTGGCAAGTCGTTGAATCTCCCCGCGCCGAGGCTTCCCGTACAAAAAGTCATTCCGTTGTGCTTGTTAGGCACCGCCTTAAACAGTCTGTCGTAATCCTCTTCCTTTCCGACTATTCTCGGCAGTCCGAATATATCCCACGGCGGATCGTCGGGGTGAATAGCCATATCTATTCCCGCCTCGTCGCACGCGGGCATTATTCCGTTTAAAAAATACACGAGGTTATCGAACAGTTTTTCGTGAGTCATTCCCTCGTATTCTTTTAATAGTCCGTTAAGCTCCTCGCTCGTATAGCTCTCGTCCCAACCGGGGAGACGCAGATTCGTTTTATCGAGCTTATTGAAATCCTCTTCGCTGTACGAAAGAGAGGTCGAGCCGTCCTCGTGCTTATAATAAAGGTTCGTTCTGAACCAGTCGAACACGGGCATAAAGTTATAGCAAATGCACTTCACGCCCGCCTTACCGCAATTTATTATATTCTGCTTGTAGTTTTCTATGAGTCTGTCGCGGGTGGGCTTGCCGAGCTTTATGTCCTCGTGTACGGGAACGCTTTCTATCACTTCCATATTA
>CAKQEE010000054.1 GCA_934230055.1 uncultured Clostridia bacterium | reverse complement strand
CCATAAGAAAGTATCAGCCGGAAGCGATGATAATAAATAACACGGGGCTTTCGGAACTCGGCAAAGTAGGTCACCCCGAGCTGGACAGCGTAACCTTCGAGAGGGGTAAACCCGCATACGTAGATAATTCCGACCGTCATCGCGCGGGCGAAATGTGCCAGATACTCAACGACCATTGGGGATACGCTAAAAACGACGTAAGCTATAAGTCGGTAAAAGAGCTTATAGAAAACCTCGTCGATTGCAGAAAATTCGGTTGTAACTTCCTTTTAAACGTAGGGCCTACGGGCAACGGTACCCTTAAAGGGATAGATAAAGGCGTTTTGGAAGAGATAGGCAAGTGGATAAAGTTTAACAAAAACTTTATATACGAGGTTAAGCCTTGCGATATAACTGCGGAAAACGCGGATATTCTTAAAGGTAAAGATTGTTACTATGCCGTTATAAAAGACGTGCCTATGGCGGCTAACGCGAACGTACAGCTCGGCGGAGTCGTGCGCAGGGTTAAAATAAACGCCGATATAAAGAACGTTCGTTGGCTTGACAGCGGCAAAGCGGTAAAGACGAAAAAGAACGAGTTTGAAGCTACTCCTTTTTCTTACGGCACGAGTATGCACGTCCGCGTCGCCCGCTTCGGTATAAAATAAAAAAGCTTTAAAAAAAGACCTCTGCGGGAAAAATGCCCCGCGGAGGCTTTTCGTTTTTTAGAAACAAACGATTCGGCGTAAATAAATCAGCCGTTTTTTTTGTTTCAGCCCTTTTTCTGCTGCTCGTCGCAAATGTCCGTTATGACGTTCGGGTTAAGGGTTTTAACCGCCGAAATAAATTCTTTATAAAGCTCGGGCGCGATGACCACGACAGAATATTTCGCGTCTTTAAAATAGATAACGAGCTTGTCGCTTTTTATAAAATGAGTTACGCGCACGACGTCCTCCGCCTTGGTTTTGGTGTAAACGAAACCGAAGCGCAGGTATATGCAACCGTTTTTAAAAACGTATCTTCCGTAAACCGCAACGCTTATGCAAAAGGCTAAAAGCGCACCGCAGATAATCACCGATAACCCGTACGCGAGAATTTTATATATTCCTTCTTCCGCAAAGTAAACGAGGTTATAAATATTCCACCCGAGCCCCGCCGCGGCAAGCGGAATGGCGAGAGCGAGGAGTATCCACACGCCTTTGCCGTATGCAAACTTAAAATTATTCATAAATATATTGTATAATATCCTTAAAGAAAAAGCAAGGGGGATTTTAAGTTTTTTTGGCGTTTGCGCGGCGTATCGCTTGCGGATTTCGGCTTTACTATGATAAAATTATATAAAAAGAGTCGCGCGCGGAGTTTCTTTGCGGATTTAGGCGGGCGCGCGGCGAAGATAAAAGATTTTTTTTACCCGAAAAATTTTGCCGAGAGCTTTCGGAAATTAGGTCGGCAGGGAGATTTTTATGATAAAACTTATAAAACACGGAGTTAAATATTCGGGCGGCAAGCTCGTGCGCGCGGGGGAGCAGGACAAAGCCCGCAAAAACGGCGGCTTGGCGTATAAAATTTTGCTGGCTCACAACACGAGCGGCAATCCCGAAAAGCTTAAAATAAAGTTCGACGAGATAACCTCTCACGATATAACCTACGTGGGAATAGTGCAGACGGCAAAGGCTTCGGGGCTGAAAAAGTTCCCGCTCCCGTATACCCTTACCAACTGCCACAATTCGCTGTGCGCGGTAGGCGGCACCATTAACGAGGACGACCACGTTTTCGGGCTTTCCGCGGCTAAAAAGTACGGCGGCGCATTCGTTCCCCCGCACCTTGCGGTTATTCATCAATATATGAGAGAAGAACGCGCCTTTGCCGGCGGAATGATTCTCGGCTCCGATTCCCACACTCGGTACGGCGCACTCGGCACCGTCGCCGTGGGAGAGGGCGGTCCCGAGCTTGTAAAACAGCTTCTCGATAAAACGTACGATCTCGATATGCCCGAAATAGTGGCGGTACTTTTAAAAGGCAGGCTTCGCCGCGGCGTAGGTCCGCAAGACGTAGCCCTTGCGCTTATAAAGGCAGTGTTCGAGAACGGGTTCGTAAAGAATAAGGTTCTGGAATTCGTCGGCGCGGGAATCAAAACTCTTTCTATGGATTTCCGTAACGGAATAGACGTTATGACTACCGAAACCACCTGTCTTTCCTCCGTTTGGGAAACGGACGATACGACGCGCGAATACTATCGCACGCACGGCAGAGAAGAGGCTTTTAAGGAATTAAAGGCGGAAGACGGCGCGTATTACGACAGGGGAATAGTCCTCAATCTTTCCGAAATAGAGCCGATGATAGCTTTGCCGTTTCACCCCTCCAACGCTTATACGATACGCGACTTTTTATCGCGCCCGTACGAGCTTTTGAAAAAGTGCGAGGAGGCGGGGCAGAAGCTTCTTCCCGATGGTAAGGGAGAGTTTAAGCTTACCGATAAAATAAAAGACGGAAAGGTTTACGTGGAGCAGGGCGTTATCGCGGGGTGCGCGGGCGGTATGTACGAAAACATCGCCGCCGCTACGGAAATTTTGGGCGATATGCCTATATTAAACAACGACTTCACGCTGGACGTTTATCCTTCCAGCCAGCCAGTATACAAAGCCCTTGCGGAGGGCGGATACGCGGCGCGACTTATGACGGACGGCGCGGTGCTTAAAACCGCTTTTTGCGGACCTTGCTTCGGCGCGGGAGACGTGCCGCAGAACAACGGTTTGTCAATTCGCCACACCACGAGGAATTTTGAAAGCAGAGAGGGTAGCAAGCCCGCAAACGGTCAGCTTGCGGCGGTTGCTTTAATGGACGCGAGAAGTATTGCGGCAACGGCGCGCGCGGGCGGCGCGATTACCCCCGCAACGGACTTTTTCTATAAGGAAAAGCCAAAAAAATATAAGTTCGACGACAGAATTTATAAAGCGCGGGTGTTTAACGCGACGGGCGCGGGCGACGAGAACGTAAGCCTTAAATACGGACCAAACATTGCGGACTGGCCGGAAATGCAAGCCCTTAAAGAGGACCTTTTACTGAAAGTCGTTTCCGTTTTAAACGACCCTGTAACCACCACGGACGAGCTTATTCCTTCGGGCGAAACATCTTCTTACCGCTCTAATCCCTTAAAGCTTGCGGAGTTCGCGCTTTCGAGAAAAGATCCCGAATACGTTTCCCGCGCGAAGGCGGCGATAAAAGAAGGTATCCCGAAAGAGTTCGGATTTAAAGAAGAAAAGACGAGTTTCGGAAGCGTGGTTTGCTCTATAAAACCGGGCGACGGTTCCGCAAGGGAACAGGCGGCTTCCTGTCAGCGCGTTTTGGGAGGCGTTGCGAACGTTGCAAAGGAGTACGCGACCAAGAGGTACAGAAGCAACCTTATAAATTGGGGAATGATACCCTTTTTAGCGGATAAAAACGACTTTAAGCTCGGCGAATATATATACGTTAAAAACGTAAAAGAAAAGCTTATGAAAGGCGATACGGAGTTCGAGGCGGAAGTTTTCGGCGCAAAAAGCCGCAGAATCACCCTTAAAATTTCTCCGCTCACCCCCGCGGAAAAAGAGATTATCTCGGCGGGTTGCCTTATAAACTATTATAACATCGAAACGCGACAAAATTAGCATTTTGTCTGCAACTATCGTTGCTTGCGCTTTGCTTTTCGCAAATCGCCGTTTCTGTTGAAATACTGCGCTCAAAAACCCTTGCAAGCAAGTTTTTTCGCTTGTATTATAAAAAGCAGAAACAAAAAGCGCAAAAAACGCGAAAAAAGGCGCGAATTTGCTCCCGCAAAGAAAATTCTTTGCGGGAGCAAAATTTTAAATGCAAAGAAATTTCAATCGTCCGAAAAAAAGTAGCATAAGCGGGGAAAGTTTTTAACCGCCCGAAGCCGCGGAACGCCCTTTCTTTTTCCTTCCCGTAAAGCCGAATTTTAGTTTTATCGTGTTTACGGAAAGTAGCCCGAAGCACAGATACAGCGCGATAAGAAAAGCCGTGCTTGCCGCGCCGCATACGACGAAAGTGAAAAAGGTGCCGAGTACGGGAAGCAGAAGCTTTTCGATAAGCACGCCGAAAACGCAGGCGGGAACGGTGAGAGCAAGGCACAGGACGCAAAATTTCAGATACTTCGGCTTTACGGGGCAGGTTTTGTTTATAAGAAAGAAGTTGAGCGCGGTAGTGATTACGTATACGCAGGAAAACCCGACGAGAAGCGCGTACACCCCTATAACCTTCGGCAATAACCACACGCATAAAAGCATAAGCACCCCGGAACCCGCCGTAAACGCAAGAACAAGGCTTTCTTTTCCCATAGAATTGAGAATACTGCTCGTAAGAGAAGAAAGGGAAATAAAAAACATTAAGTAAGCGGAGGCGGTAAGATATTTTCCGCAGTCCGCGTTGCCGAAAACTATCATGCCCGCTTCCTCTCCGCAAACGAAAAACGCGGGGATAAACAAAGAGGAAAGCATAGCGGTAAACTTAACCGCTTTTTCCACGTCGTTTTTAAGGTAAGCGTTCTGTTTTTTATAAAAACTTTCCGATATTTCGGGAACGAGAACGAGAGTAAACGAACCTATAAGCGTTGTGGGAACGAACAAAAGCGGCATAGCCTGACCTACCGCCGCGCCGTACAAGCTCATCGCGCGCGCTTCCGAAAGCCCCGCCGCAACAAGCCTTAAAGGGAGAATTACCGAAACTGCGAACACCCCCAAGGAATTTACCGTTCTCATCGCGGTGACGGGAGCGGCGGAAGCGAGAAGCGGTTTTAGTTCGGGGAGGGGATTCGCAAGCCTGTTTTTTCTTAAAAGAAAGGTTATAGCGGCAAGCGTAAAAGAAAGCATATAGGAAATTAAAACGGCAAAACCCGCGGCGTACGAGCCGGAAAAAGCGTCGCTCGTGCGTGAAATAAGCAAAATTCCCGCAATAATCATACAAATTTCTTCTAAAAGTTCTATAACGCTGTACGGCAAAAAATCCTTATTGCCCCAAAAAACGCCGCGGAGAACGGAATATAAAGAGGTGAATACAAGCCCCGGAAGAACGACCTTAAACACGAGCGCGCAGCGTTCGTCCGCAAACAAAAAAGAGAATTTATTGCAGGAAAAATAGAATATAAGACATACGGGAAGAGCGATAAAAAAGGTTACGGCAAGTCCCGAAGATATAACGCGGATCACCTTTTTCGGCTCGTTTTCCGAGCGATATTTGGTCATCAGCCGAGAAACGGTTATGGGCGTTCCCGAGCATATCACGGTAAGCAGAAACGCGAACACGGAAAGAGCGACCTGATAAATTCCCACCCCCTCCGCGCCGATGGAACGGGAAAGATAAATTCTGTATAAAAACCCCAAAAATTTTTCGCAAACCGAAAACACGGTTACGATAGCCACCGTTTTGAAAAACGCTTTCACCCGCAAAAAACCGCCTTAACCTTTTATAAAAGTATTCTATTCGCAAAGCCGTTTAAATATAATACGGGTATGAAAAAGTTTCTTTATCGCGTGGCAGAGGGCGATAGCGCGGAAAGCATAGCCGCGCGCTTCGGAGTTTCGGTCACGCGGCTTATCAGGGACAATTTTTTAACTTGCGAAATCTCCGCGGGCGACCTTCTGGTCGTGGAAAAAACGGGGCGGCTTTATACCGTAAATCTCGGCGAAAGCTATTCTTCGCTGGCAAAAAAGTTCGACGTTTCCGAGCGCGAACTTGCCGAAAAAAACGGAAATCCGCCGTATCTATACTACGGGCAAAAAATCAACGTATGATTTTTATGCGGTAATTTTTTCAAAAAGCGTTGACCGCGGGGCTTTTTTCGTAGTACAATATTTACGGCGGTAAAAGATACGACCGAAAACGTAGCGATTTTAGTACTCTCTAAAGCGTATAAATAATCGTGCGGGAGGCAAACTGTCTTTATGGAAAATAACGTTCGTAAAGGCTTTTTTGCGGAATTAAAAGAAAAGCGCGTAACCACGGTATCGGCGGCGTGGGTGTTTTATTTTTTAACGACATTATTACCCGTGGCGTTTCTTCTTATCGCCGCGTTTGCGGTGTTCGGCGTGGATTTTGCGGATAAGGTCGTCGGCTATCTGCCGGAGGAATTTCGTACGGCGGGGGAAACGATTCTCGGCGTAGCGAAAAACGCTTCCGGCGGCGCGACTGTTTTTTTCGTGGCGACCGTGCTGTTTTCCGGCTCGGCTCTTCTTAATCAGATGAGCAAAGACGGAGAGTTTTTGTACGAGAAAAGTTGTTTGCGGACTAAAAACGGAATCGTAAGGCGATTGTGGGCGATTTTCGCGCTGTGCGTATTGTTTTTCGTTTTTCTCGGCACGGCGTTTGCCGTTGCGTTTAAGGATATGATTTTTCCGGTTTCCTATCCTGAAGGGCAAAAAGTCTTGATACTTCCTCTCGTTTTTTCGGTTATCGTGGCGGCGGCTTTCGTTATCATAATGCTCCTTAATAAATTTATCGCGCCCGTAAAACTCGGTTTTTCCGCGCTGGCGTTCGGAAGTTTCGCGGCGCTTTTCGCGATAGTCGCAGGGACGATAGGCTTTACCGTGTATTTAAGGTTTTTTAACTCTTACAACGCCTTTTACGGAAGTCTTGCCGCGGTTATCGTGTTTATATTATGGGCGTATATCGCAATGACGGGACTGTATTTCGGCGCGTTTATATGTATGCGCTCGTACGAAAAACAAAAAAGCGCGGTATTACGAGAGGGTTCAAAAAAGGAAAGCAAAGGAAAAACGGAACAACCCCCTCGGAAAGTTGCGGGAGAAAGAAAAACGGAAAAGGCGAAGTCCGTAAAAACGAAAAGGAAAAAAGGCAGTCTTGCCGCTGTATAAATAACGAAAAGAAAAAACCTTAAAGGAGTAATAAAATGCTCGAAATAAAAAACTTTACCAAAAAATACGGCAATTTCGTTGCCGTAGACGACCTTTCGCTGACGGTAAACAGCGGCGAAATTTACGGATTTATAGGGCATAACGGCGCGGGAAAATCCACAACGATAAAGGCGGTTGTCGGCGCGCTCGGTTTTAATACGGGAGAAATACGCATAGACGGATTTTCTATAAAGACCGATCCCATCGGCGCGAAAAGCGTTCTCGCATACGTCCCCGACAATCCCGATATTTACGACCATTTAACGGGTATACAGTATCTGAATTTCGTATGCGACGTGTTTAAGGTGTCGAAAGAGGAAAGAAACGAGCGTATAAAAAGATACGCCGCGGACTTCGAGCTGACCTCTTCTCTCGGCGACGCGATAGGCTCTT
>CAKQEE010000053.1 GCA_934230055.1 uncultured Clostridia bacterium | reverse complement strand
AAGATAGAGTGCTTCGTGGGAACGGACGAGAACAACGAAGCTACTTACGTAGCCGTGCAGATAAAAAACCTGATGGCGAGAAATCAGGGGCTTACATATAAAGATTTTGCGGTGTTTATGAGAGTCAACGCGCTTTCCCGCGCGTTCGAGCAGGAGTTTACGAAATACGGCGTGCCGCACAGAATTTTCGGCGGGTTCAGGTTCTTTGAGAGAAAGGAAATAAAAGACCTTTTAAGCTATCTTAAAGTTATCGTGAACGGCGCGGACGACGAGTCTTTTATAAGGGCTTCGGGCGTGCCGAAACGCGGTATCGGCGCAAAATCTTTAACCGAGCTTCGCGAGTTCGCCGCGGCAAACGGCGAATCCATGTTCGAGGCGGCGGGCAAGATTCATCTTACGAGCATAAGCTCGGGTGCGAGAAACAAGCTTGCGAATTTCAAAAGTCTTTTGGATTCTTTCCGCGACTATGCGGAAAGTCACACCGCCGCGGAGCTTATAGACTACATAGTGGAAATAACGGGTTTTAACGAGCAGTTTGCGGAAAAAACGGAAGAGAACGCCAACAAGCTTTACAACATATCCGAATTGAAAAACACCGCGGTTCAGTTTTATAAAGACAATGAGGGCGCGACCGTTGCGGATTACCTTAATTCGATGACGTTAAGCTCCGATACGGACGAGATAAACACGGACGACGCCGTGACGATAGCAACGATTCACGCGGCGAAAGGTTTGGAATATAAGGTGGTTTTCGTTGCGGGGTTAGACGAAAAAATCCTGCCTATTTCGAGAAGCTCGGGCGACGACGGCGAGCTGGAAGAGGAACGCAGGCTTTTATACGTTGCCATAACGAGGGCGAAAGAGCGGCTTTATCTTACCCGCGCGATGAGCAGGTATATGTACGGCAACAGAGAATATATGTCCGCTTCGCGCTTTATAGGAGAAGTGAAAGACTATCTTGCCCCCAACGCGCCCGCTCCCGAAAAGAAGAGCTTTCCCGAAGAGGGCGGTTACGAGCGCGAGGGCTACGGCAGAAGAGCGTATTCCTCTCTCGGAGATTCGGAGGAGCGGGAAATTACGCACAGCACGGGGTATTCCTCTTCTTACGCGAAAAGCTTTCTGGAAGGGAATAAGCCCAAAGCGCAGGTTAAGCCTTCCTCTTTCGGCGGCTATAAAACGGGAACGAAGGTTCGCCACGCCAAGTTCGGCGAAGGCACGGTTATAGAGGTAAAAGGTAGCGGCGATAACGTTATTATAAACGTAGCGTTTAAGGGAGTGGGTATAAAAGCCCTTTCCGCAAAATACGCGCCGCTCGAAATAATAGGGTAGCGGGAAAGCGGGAATAAGCGTTTTCCGCTCGGAAACAGGAGAATTTATGGATACCGAAAAAAGAATGAAAGAGCTTGTGGAGGTCTTGAACAGGTACGCGTACGAATATTACGTACTCGATAACCCCACCGTTTCCGATTCGGAGTACGATAAAAAGTACGACGAGCTTGTTCGTCTCGAAAAGGAGAGCGGAATCGTATTGTTCGATTCGCCGACGCGCAGGGTAGGCGGCGAGCCGGTGTCCGCTTTTAAAAAGCACAAGCATATAGAAAGGCTTTATTCGCTCGATAAAGCCACCACAGAAGAAGAGCTTTATGCGTTCGATAAAAGAATAGACGAAACGGGCGACGCGGAATATACCGTCGAATATAAGTTCGACGGGCTTACGATGTGCCTGACGTACGAGGACGGACTTTTTAAGCGCGCCACCACGAGGGGAAACGGCGTGGAGGGCGAGGACGTTACCGCGCAGATAATGACGGTAAAAAGCTTTCCTATGGTCATTTCCTTAAAAGGCATTGCGGAGGTGCAGGGCGAGGCGATTATAAGACTTTCTAATCTTGAAAAGTATAACGAAACCGCGGAAGAACCGCTTAAAAACGCAAGGAACGCGGCGGCGGGGGCGGTGCGTAATTTAGATCCTTCCGTCACCGCAAAACGTAAGGTGGAGATTATGTTTTACAACGTGAACTACTCTTCCGAACGCGTGTTTTCTTCGCAGACGGAGTGCGTGGAATTTCTTAAAAAAGAGGGCTTTAAGGTTCACCCGTTTTTAAGGGTTTGCAAGGGGATAAAAGAGGTTGTTTCCGCCATAAAAGAAGTGGAGCAAAGCCGCAAAACGTTAGACGTTTTAACGGACGGCGCGGTTGTGAAGGTAAATTCTTTTGCAAGAAGAAAAGAAATGGGATATACGGACAAGTTCCCGCGGTGGGCGATAGCCTTTAAGTTCGAGGCGGAAGAAGTTACGACGATTCTAAAAGAAGTGCGCTGGCAGGTGGGAAGAACGGGTAAGCTTACGCCCCTCGGCGTGGTGGAACCGGTAGAACTCGGCGGCGCGACGGTCGGAAAAGCAACTCTTAACAATTACGGGGATATTCAGAGAAAAAAAATAATGCTCGGCGCGCGCGTGCTTATCCGCCGCAGCAACGAGGTTATTCCCGAAATCCGCGGAACGACGGAGATTTTCGATAGCTGTAAAGCGGTGGTTAAGCCGGAGTTTTGTCCCGCGTGCGGCGCGAAGTTAGAAGAAATCGGCGCAAATCTTTTCTGCCCGAACGAAGAGTGTCCGCCGCGCGTTATCGCAAACCTTACGAACTTTGCAAGCAAGGGCGGCGTTAATATAGAGGGTTTTTCGCAGGAAACCGCCGCGATTCTTCTGAATAAATTGCACGTAGAAAAATTTTCCGATTTATACAAAATCACGGCGGAGGATTTAAGAACTCTCGACGGGTTCAAGGAGCTGAAAACGGGAAATCTTATTTCCGCGATAGAAAAAAGCAAAAGGGTGCCGCTCGCGAACTTTATATTCGCGTTAGGTATCGATAACGTTGGCAAAAAAACGGCGAAAGACCTTGCCGCGCGTTATAAAACGCTTAACGCTTTTACTTCCGCAACGAAGGAAGATTTGACCTCTATGAGCGACGTTGGCGAAGTCGTCGCGGAGTGCATACTTTCTTACTTTAAGGAGGAGTGCAACGTTCGGGAAATCAACGAACTTTTATCGCTCGGCGTAGTCGTGGAAGAGAACGAAACGGGGGTGAACGAAGCGGGCGCGTTCGCGGGCGAAAAGGTGGTGCTTACGGGAACTCTTGCGGGGTATAAGAGAGAGAAAGCTGCGGAAATTATAGAAAGAGAGGGCGGCAAAGTAGTGGGTTCGGTATCCAAAAACACTACGCTCGTGCTTGCGGGAGAGTCCGCGGGCAGTAAGCTGAAAAAAGCCGCCGCGCTCGGTATTCGCGTTATTAGCGAAGAAGAATTTAATAAAATTATCGGAAAATAGCAAAAAAGCCGCGGTAAAGGGCAAAAGATACCCTCTAAAAAGTTGAAAAAATTTTAAAGCTGTGGTAAAATATTTTAAATACCAAGGAGAGAGCTTTATGTATAGTATGACGGGTTACGGAAAAGCCGAATACGCTGACGGCGGCGTAAGCCTTACCGTGGAGATAAAGTCGGTGAATAATCGTAATTTCGATTTCAACGCAAAAACTCCGCGCGCTTTTTTCCCGATAGAGGATAAGCTTCGCAAAACCGTTCAGGACTATATTTCCCGCGGGAGAATAGAGCTTTTTATAAATTACAAAGCGGTCGGCGAGGCGCAGGGTGCGATTACCGTCGATTACGATAAAGCCGCGGAATACTTTTCCGTAGCGAAAAATATTTCGGAGAGAACGGGCGCGATCAACGATTGCACCGCTTCCGTTCTGATGCGTATGGCAGACGTTATTACGGACGAAACCTCTTTTAACGCGGAGGGCGAGGAAGAAGCGGTTATCGAAACTCTAAAAGAAGCCCTTGCAAGGTTTAACGAAATGAGACTTGCGGAGGGCGAAAAGCTCGTCGCGGATATGCTTAACCGTCTCGAAACGGTTTCTTCTCTGGTCGCTTCCATAAGGGAGCGCGCACCTCTCGTTTCCAAAGAATACGCGGAAAAATTACGCGCCCGCATAGAAGAGGCCATGAGCGGCGTTTCTTACGACGAAGCAAAGCTTTTGTCGGAAGTGGCTTTTTTCGTGGACAGGTCCGATATTACCGAAGAGCTAACTCGTCTCGATTCTCATATCGGGCAGTTTAAAAATATCGTAAAGCAGGAAAAATCGGGCAAGAAGCTTGACTTTTTAATGCAGGAATTTAACAGAGAAGCGAACACAGTTTGTTCTAAATCTAACGATAAGGAAGTGACGGCTTACGCGTTGTCGCTTAAAAACGAAATAGAAAAAATAAGAGAACAGGTTCAGAATTTAGAGTAGTATGAGAAATATCCTCGTAGTGCTTTCGGGACCTTCGGGAGTCGGCAAGGGAACGATAGCGAAAGAAGTGATAAGCCGCCGCCCCGATCTTACTCTTTCCGTTTCCTGCACCACCCGCGCGCCGCGTGTCGGTGAAGCGAACGGCAGAGAATACTTTTTTATAAGCAGAGAAGAGTTCGAGAAGAAAATCGAAGATAACGGTTTTTTAGAGTATTCCGAGCATTTCGGAAATTACTACGGCACGCCGAAAGACTTCGTGAACGACAGGCTTAAAGAAAAATCGGTTCTTCTCGAAATAGACGTGAACGGCGGGCTTAACGTGCGCCGCTCTCACGACGGGGAAACAGTCCTTATAATGGTAGTCCCGCCGAGCATAGAGGAAATTCGGCATCGCCTTAAAATGCGCAATACCGAAAGCGAAGAGCAGATAGAGCTTCGTATGGAAAGAATACGCTACGAACTCGGCAAGGCGAAAGAATACGATTATTCGGTAGTGAACGATGACCTCGAAACCACCGTGGAAGAGGTTTTAAGGATAATCGACAAAGAACGAAACAAAGTTTAAAAATAAAAAAATATAAAGTTTAACCGCCTTATTGCAGTAATAATTGCACCGGGCGGAAAGGAGACAGGTATATGATACATAAACCGCCGATAGACGAGCTTGCGGAAAAAGTAGGTTCCAAATACGCGCTTTGCGTTCTTGCAAGCAAACGCGCAAGACAAATCATGGAATCCGCGCAGAATCAGGGATATACGGAGCTTCCCAACGGAGAAAAGCCGTTATCCGTCGCCGCGCAGGAGATTTACGACGGAAAGCTTATCGCTTCCGACGACTGACAAACGGCGCGTTCTTTCTTTAAGAACGCGCTTTTTTACTTTTTTCGGGCATATTTCGGTTTTAGGACGGGCTTAAAGGGTGTTTTGTCAGGTAATCGTCGATATTTCGCACGGAGACGTGGACAGAATTTTTGAATATTCTTTCGTAGAAGGCTGCGGGGTTAAACTCGGCGGTCGTGTTCTCGTTCCGTTCGGAAGATATTCGGTAGACGGGTTCGTGATAGGCGTTTCGGAAACTTCCGAATTTCCGCCCGAAAAAATTAAACCCGTTATCCGCGCGATAGAAGAAATACCCGCGCTGACGGAAGAAACGCTCGCTTTATCCGAATATATCAAACGCCGTTGCTACGTTACGCGGGCGGCGGCTTTAAGGCTGTTTCTGCCCGTGGAAATGCGCAAAGGCAAGGTGAAAGAGCGTTTTATCAGAACGGTTTCCCTTGCGGAGGGCGTCGATCCGGACGCGCTTGCGGATACTTTGAAAAAAAGCGCGCATAAACAAAAAGACCTTTTGTATTTTCTTGCCGAAAACGGCAAAACGGAAACCGCGAAAATTGCGGAAGAATTCGGAGCTTCCGCATTAAACGCGCTCGTAAAAAAGGGCGCGGCGGTAATTTCGGAAGAAAAGTTCGTGCGGTCGCCGTATAAATCGCTCGGCACGCAAAATAAAACGGTAAATCTAACCGAAAAACAGCTTGCGGCGGCGGAAATCGCGGAGCACGGAGAAAAAAGCGCCACTCTTTTATTCGGCGTTACGGGTTCGGGAAAAACGGAAGTTTATTTAGAGCTTATCAGCCGCGCGATAAACCGCGGAAAAACGGCGATAATGCTCGTTCCCGAAATATCGCTTACGCCGCAAATGCTTTCAAAGTTGCGCGCAAGGTTCGGTTCCGCCGCGGCGATAATGCACAGCGGGCTTTCCGCGGGCGAGCGTTTCGACGAGTGGCAAAGACTTCGCACGGGCGAAGCGGTGATAGCGATAGGCGCGCGCAGCGCGATATTCGCCCCGATAGAGAATATCGGCGTAATCGTTATAGACGAGGAACACGACGGAAGCTACACGAGCGAATCCGCGCCGAGGTATTCCACGGTGGAAATCGCTAAAAAGCGCGCGGAATTCTGGGGAGCGAGGCTCGTTCTCGGCAGCGCGACGCCGAGCGTGGAAAGCTATTTAAAAGCCACAGAGGGTGAATATAACCTTGCGAGGCTGGTAGATCGAATAAACAAAAAACCTCTTCCCGAAGTTGAAATCGCGGATATGCGCGGAGAGGTGAGAAGGGGGAATAACACCCCGTTTTCGTGCGCGCTTAAAGCGGAACTCGAAAGGTGCTTAAACGCGGGTGAACAAGCGATGATATTTTTGAATCAGCGCGGATATTCGCGCTCGGTTATCTGCACAGAGTGCGGTCACGTTCAAAAATGCGCCTCGTGCGACGTTTCGCTTACCTATCATAAAGAGGATGAATCGCTTTTGTGCCACTACTGCGGCGCAAAGTATAAAATGATAACCGCCTGCACGGAATGCGGAAGCCCGTTTATACGCTTCGGCGGTTACGGAACGGAACGCGCGGTTATAGAGTTGCAAAAGCTTTTTCCTTCCGCAAGGATTTTAAGAATGGACAGGGATACAACCTCTACCAAAGAGGGTCATTTCAAAATTCTTTCCGAATTCGCGGCGCAAAAAGCTGATATTCTGGTCGGCACGCAGATGATAGCCAAAGGTCACGACTTTCCTATGGTAACGCTCGTGGGGATATTAGACGCGGACGCGAGTCTTTATTTTTCCGACTACCGAAGCAGCGAAAGAACCTTTCAGCTGATAACGCAGGTGGCGGGCAGGTGCGGCAGAGCGGAAGCCGCGGGAAAGGTGGTTTTGCAAACCTATTCGCCGGAAAACGCCGTTTTACGCAGAGCGATAAACTACGATTACGAAGGCTTTTTCCGCCACGAAATTTCCGTGCGAAAAGCAACGGGTTTTCCGCCTTATACCGAAATAGTAAGGGTTATGGTTTCGGGCGAAAACGAGGAAGAAACCGTTAAAGTCGCGAAAGAAGTTTACGCGGAAATATTCGCGATATACAAAGCGGAACGGGAAAAGTTCGCTTTTCTCGGCTGTATGAAAGCACCGTTAAAAAAATTGCAAAACAAATACCGCTATCAGAT
>CAKQEE010000052.1 GCA_934230055.1 uncultured Clostridia bacterium | reverse complement strand
CGGCGTTTCGGGAAAGCTTTGCCGCGATTTCTTCCGCAAGCGAATAATCCTTTCCCAAACTTTTCAGCATGTCCGAACACTTCCTTGCAGCGCAAAGAATCAAACCGCGAAGCCCCGATTCTCTTCCTTCTTCTTCGCTCGTTTCCCAGTTGAGAAAATATCTGCAAAATTCGCTTCCGCCGCCCTCTCTCGTCATATCTACGCAACCGTCTTCTGTAATGAATTTTTTCAAAAGCCCCAAAACGTCGTATAAATACGGAAGTTGAGAAAAGGTAAATTCCTTTCTTCCCGTGCGGTAATAATAATCGCAAAGTATTATAAGCCACCAGACGGAATAAGAAGGCATACCCGTTATCCACATAGGCACGGGATTATGCTCTGCGGACTCTTTAAGCCCTTTTTCTACGAGCGTATTTGCGCCGAACAGGTTAAGAATACCCTTTACCTCGGGGTGCATATCGCCTATCCACACAAGTCTGTCTCTTTTTATCCCGTCCCACAAACCGCTTTGCATATTAAGGAACAAAGTATAAGCCGCAGTATCGAAAATTTCGTTCACCTTATCGTCGTCGCAACGAAAGCTCCCGACAGGCTCTTCTTTTATATGCAAAAAAGCCGCAAGCGCGGAAACGAATCCGTAAGGCTTATCGGATAAATTATCTATTCTTATAAAGCGAAAGCCCGTTTGCCCCATAGTTAAATCGGAAAGGCTCGGCACGCACGCCTTTATATCCCGCGGGCTGTGATCGTTCGTGGCGATTTTAAGATCTCTCGGTCCTACTTCCGCAAAACATTCGCCCACCGATTCGCCGAAACGAATCCTTATTTCCGTCTCGCCGACCTCCGCGCCTGAACGCGTAAGCAATCTTATGCCGCCGTGAAGCTCCTTTCCGTAATCGAGAACGATATATCCTTTCGGTGCAACGGTGCAAACCTCGGGTTCATAAATATGAATCTGATCCCTTTCGCTTTTAAGTAAAAAGGCGGCGTTATCCGTCCCCTCTTCCTTAACTATGCGAACGGGCTTAATATAGTCGGTTACTCTTTCCATTGAATCGCGCATATTATTCTCCGTAATCGCTTAAATTTTTCAGTCCTTAAAGCCTTCCGCGTATTCTACAAGGCTTCCTATCTCCTTTTTATAAGTTTGGCGTTTTTTCACAACTTCGGATTCCGCAAACTTCCACTGCTGCTGAATATTGTAATTCGTTTCGAGCATCGGGTTACTTTCCACCTTTTTGATACCGTCTTCTATAACGTGGCGCATAATATTGGTTATCACCACCGCGTTTATTCCCGTGTTCTTATACTCGGGCTTAACGCCGATTAAAGCCATTTCCAAAGATTTCGGTTTTTTTATCGTGCTTAAAATTCCTATAAACCCCGTGGGGAAAAGCTTTCCCCCGTGTTTTGCAAGCGGCTTTACGAGCGAAGGAAGAACTATTCCGAACGCCGCAACCTCATCGTTTTTATCCACAAGCACGCTTATGTACCTTTTATTAAGCACGGTTGCGAACTGCTTTAACACGTTCTTTTCGGTAAGCTCGTCTACGGGAACGAACCCGTCGAGCGGCGCGTACGCCTGATTGTAAGTTTCAAAAAGCTTCGCACCGTAACGCTTTACTATCTCTTTTATCGGAAGAGTAAGCGCAACGTCTGTAAGTTCTATCTTTTCGTTCACCTTTTTCGCGATGTCAACCATTCTATCGTAAGGCTTGTCGGGAATGGTAAATTCGCGCTCCAACCACTTGGATTCGTCCTCGAACCCGAGCTCGCGAACTCTTTCGCAAAAATACGGATAGGAATAGTTTGTAACATAAGTGGCGGGTCTGTCGAATCCGTAGGTCAGCATCCCCTCTCTGTCCGTGTCGTTAAAGCCCCACGGTCCGTGAATAAGCTCCATTCCGTTATCTTTTCCGAATTTTTCCACCGCGCCGAGAAGCGATTTAAAAACCTTTTCGTCGTCTATACATTCTATGCGGGAAAATCTTATCGCTTTAACGCCTGTAAGTTCGTTATCCGTTCTGTTTATAATGCCCGCTATTCTGCCGACGAGTTTGCCGTCTTTATAACAAAGAAAACCTTTTGCGTCGCACTCTTTCAAGCTGAAATTTTTTTTCGGATCGAAAGTAGAAAGTTCGTCGCTTCTTAAACTCGGAACGTAATAAGAACAATTTTTATAAAGCTTTACGGGGAACGTGGCAAAAAGCTTGATATCCTTTTTTGTCTTCACTTCTCTGATTTCTATCATAGAGCATTCCTTTTTATTCGTTTTTTGCAAAAAGATTTACCAGATAAGTATACTACATAAAACTAAAAATTACAAATAAATAAAAAAAATTCTCGCGTAATATCGTGAGAATTTTTTTATTTACGTTATTTTTGTTCTTTTTTTGATTTATTTCTGCGTTTTTCTTACGAGAAGAGGCGGCTTTTCGTCTTTAAGCGACATTACGTATTGATCATACTCTTTTTCCGTAAGCCTTTTCACCTTGTTTTTTCTCTTTTTAGACATTTTATCACTCCTCCGAAACGGAATTTTAGTTTATTATGCGCTTTTGCGTTATTTTTTATACTGCGCGATTTTACGATTTCCGCGATTTTAGAGGATTTCCCTTTTGCACAGACAAGCTTTATCAGCGAATTTACTACGTAACAAACGCCGAACGCCCCGAAAATAGGATACACGAACGATACGATTCTTTTTAATCCCGCAACGGAAAAGCCATAAACCAAAACATATACTGCCATCTTTTCCGTCCTTCCACCGCTTATTCTTTCAGATTCCGACCTTAATGAAAACAGGCAAGTATAAAAAGAAGCGTACGCCGCAACTATCAGCGCTACGTAAACGCAAAAACGGGTAAACGAGCCGCCGTTTTTAAGCGCGGATAAAAGAGGTAACGGCTCTTTAAAAGTTCCGCATTTTTCCGAAACTCGCAAAATTAAAAAAGCTTCCGCCGCAATAATTACGGAACACGCCGCGGCGGCAACGACAAGAGATGTAACGCCGTTTTCTTTCGCCGCCTCTTTAACCGCGGGCGCGGAAATAAAAACGTTCAAAAAAACATATAAAAACGTTTTTACGGTACCGCGAAAAAACGACGGTCCAATCTCGCTATTCGCGTTAAGAGCCGTACCACTCGATAAACGCGTTATTATAAGAACGTTCAATAATATAAGTACCGCAGGCATAAGCGCGGCGTTCGCCTTATCCGCGCGTAGCTTGCCCGTTTCCGCTAAAAAGCAACTCACCGAAAAAACCGCAAGAGAAATTAAATAAGAAAATCCACCCGCACCGAAAGATTTTAATATTTCGGTTATCCCCGCAAGCATAGCGGAACAAAAAACGAATTCCGCGGCAAAAAATACTTTGCCGGTAAAAAGTTCCTCTCTTGCGGAAACGATAAGCCCGTCGTTTTTCTTTTTTCGTAACAAAATAATCGTAAAACCCGAAAAGAAAAGAAAAGCGGATAAAATCAAATAATAAATATAGCCGTTTTTGCCGAAAAACTCCGCAAGCTCCGTTCCGCCTACAAAGCCTGCCCCTATAACCGAGCCGCATAATAAAAAAACCGTCTTTAATATTCCCGAAAAGCCTTTCACGATAATATCTCTACTATGCTTTTCGGAAAATTATGACGGTTGACATACCTATCTTTTTTATTTTCGCGCCGTTGCTTTATATGCTACAACGCGTCAACGCTATTTTCTTTCGTGTAAGGGCTTTCTTTTAACACCGCATATCTTTTTATAAGTCGGATCGAAAGTAAAATCGCGCGGTTCGTCGTACGTTCCGCCCAAGGCTTCTATCGCAAAACGAAGCTCTTCGAAATCGGAATACTTTATTTTATCGTTTTTTATCGCTTCGTACAAGGCGGGAAGAGAGCGCTCGTCGCCGTATTTTGCGAGATAAGACGAATACAACGCAAGATTTTCGCCGTGAGCCTTGAATTCGGAAAGCAAAATTTCAAACACGCGTTCGTCCCCTTTTACTCCGGATAAAATTTCCGTAAGTCTTTCTCTTGCCTTGTCTTTCGTTTTTGAGAAAGCTGCTATAACGGGTTCTTTCACCTCTTCCGCGCGCTCGCACAAAAACTCCGTGGCAAGCTCGCAAACGCTTTCGGGATAGTTGCCCGTCGCAAGCTCTACGAAAAGCTCCGCGGGGAAATCTTTTGCGGAAGACGAATATATATTAAGAAGATAAGCGCAATATTCTTCGCCCTCTTTAAGAGCATCGCCTTTCAATTCGCTTGCAATCGTCTCGCCCGCGTTGTGCGTCGCCGTCAAAGCTTCGCATAAAAAGTCGGAAACGGGAACGCCGTTTTTAATATGTTCTTTAAGGCAATCCAAAAGCTCTTTCGCGGAATATTCCCTATAAAAAGAATTAGGCGTTTTGCCCTGCAACTCCTTTAAGCTCGTATCCCCGAATTCGCGATACAAAACGGGTATTTTATCCTCTATTTCTTCCGGCTTAACTTTGCCCACGTTGGCGTAAACGTAGCCTTCTATGTATTTATCGAACAATTTATCGAGATCAAGCGTCGGTATCATTTTCTATCATTCCCTTAAATTTTTTCAAAAGTTTTTCTAAAAGGACCTCGTCCTCTTTGGAAGTGAATTTCATCACGTTTTCCATAAATTCTATAACTCGCGTGTAGCCCGCGCCGAAAAGCGCGCAAACATCTTTTTTACCGAGCGTTCCGAAAAGGTCCGTGGAAGCAACCGCTATCGCGGCAAGGTCTAATTCGGAAAGGTCCATGCGCAAAACGTCCTCACGATATTTACTATATATATCGGAAAGAACTTTTCCCGCTTTTCCTTCCTCTTCCACTCCCGCAAAAGCAAGCTTTTCTATCGCCTCCGCATAGGCAATCCGATAAGTGTCGCCTTCTTTTGAAAGGTCTTTATCGAACGACGTTTTTGCGGGTTTAACGCTTACGTAATAGCCCGAAGCCGAAACGCCGAATCTGAATTTAACGCCGCACTCAACAGCCGTATCTATAAGCATAGTTTTGGAAGCAATCGGCATATCCGATTTTAGAAGCGCGGCAAAAAGCTCTTTGTAGTCGCTCTTTTTAATAACGGAACCCTTAGCCGCGGCTTCGCGCATTTTATGAGCGTAGGGCAAATAAGAGCAGTTTACGAGACTCGCTTTCGAACAATCTCTGCAATAAAGCGGCACCTCCTTAAGAAGCTCCTGCCTTTTTTCCGAAACCTTTTTCCCCGAATAAAAAGCCCTGCACACGCGTTCGTAAGCGTCTAACGTTTTATCCTGCAAATCGCGTACGTAAGCGAGCGGCAAAAGCGCCTCGGAATCCTTATCGCCCGATTTCAATCTTTTGCAAAGCCTTATATAAAAGGGAACTATCGAATCTTCGGGATAAAGTCTTAAAAGCTCGCAAAGAGAGTTTTCCGCTTCATCATACTTCCCTCTGTTTATTTGCGCCAGCGAAAGCATGAAGCCGATAGACAAATCGTACCTTCCGTCTTTTAAAAGCTCTTGCGCGATTTGCTCCACGTCTTCGTGAATACCCAAATCCATTGCGGAAGAAGAAAGCTTTAATTTTTCCGACTGAACGTCTTTGCAACAGCTTTTTGCCTTTTCGTAATAAAAAAGGGCTTTGTCCGAATCTTTCGCTTCTTTGTAATAGGTTGCAAGATTGCAATAAGCGGGCGCGTTGTCGCCGTGTCTTTTCAGCGACGAGCGACATTCCGCGAGCATTTTATCGTCTTTTTTATCGAGAAAATAGTAAAAAGCGAGGTCGCTGCTATCTTCCGCGCTTCTGTATTCCTCGGGTACTTTCTCCAAAAAAGCTATCGCCGCGCCGAGATTTTCTTCCGCAAAAGCCGTCCTCGATTTTTTTACAAGTGAAGAATAATCCGCCCTGTCGAAAGGATAGACTATTTTGTAGCTTTCCTTTTTACGTTCTTCTTCCGTAAAATATTCCACGATTTCGGGATCCAAAACTTCGGGATTTATAAAACCGTCTTTTGAAAGCTTCTGATGAAACCAATAGCCCGAAGCCCAAAGCTTGTTCATATAAAAATAGTTTATGGCAAGCTCTTCGTACGCGACGGACTTTTTATCCTTCGGCGCGCAGTCCATATAATAAACCCAGAACTGATTTGAAAGTTCCAAAAGGTCGAGATCGGCGTATGCGTCCGCAATGGCTGCAAGTACCTCGTAAGAGTATTCGTTCAGACTTCTGGCTTCGTACAGATAGCCGAGCGCGGCTACATAATTGCCGCTTTCCGAACACTTTTCCGCCATATTCAGGTACATTCTTTCGTTCGGTTGGAATTTTATAATCTTTTCTTCCATATCGTTAAAACATCTTATCCACGTCCTCGTCCGTAAAAACGTACTCTTTACGGCAGAACTGGCAATCGACCTTGACCGCTCCCTCTTTTTTTACGATGTCTTTTAACTCTTCCTTTCCGAGAGAACGCAAAACTCCCTCTATATATTCTCTGCTGCAAAGACATTTATATTCGGGAAAATACTCTTCGTAATGCTCCGCGCCGAAATATTTTTTCATTATCCCTTCCGCGCCAAGCTCTTTAATCTGCTTGCTTACGTCCGAAAGACCGTTTATAATATCTTCCGCCGCGGCAAGGTTTTTATCTTCCGCTTCCGGAAGCGCCTGTATAACCACGCCGCCCGCGCCCTTGCAGCTTCCGTCTTTGCCGATAAGCACGCCAAGTGCCATTGCCGTGGGGGTTTGCTCGCTGAACGCATAGTACGCCGCAAAATCCTCCGCTATCTCGCCCGAAACGAGTGCGGAACTGCCCGAATACGGTTCTTTTAGTCCCATACTTCTTACAACCGTAAGCCTGCCCTCGTTGCCGACAAACCCGCCGACGTCGAGTTTTCCGTTCGGTTTTAACGGAAGGTCCGCCTGTGGCTCGTCCACGACTCCGCGCATGGCAAGCTCGCCGTTTCCGCAAACGGTTATTTTTCCGCCGACTCCGTTACCCGCTATCGTTACGGAAAGTTTGTCTTTTTCGCTTTTTAAATTGCTCGACATAAACGTACAAGCGGTAAGCGTTCTTCCGAGTGCCGCGGCGGCTACGGGAGATAATTTATGTATTTTTATAGCTTCGTTCACCATTTTCGTAGTATCGAGCACGGATAACGAAAGCTGTCCTTCAAAGATAAGGGTTTTAAGAAGCTTATTCAACGTGTCCCTCCTCCGTTATTACCTTGGTGGGCGGCGGCAATTCCGCGTCTTCATGCTTATACAGCATCTTAAGAAGTATAGGCGCGAGAAGAGAAGTTACAAGCACAAGCATTACGACTATAACGCGGTACTCGTCGGAAATAAGCCCGCCGGATATCCCCTTCTCCATTACGATAAGCG
>CAKQEE010000051.1 GCA_934230055.1 uncultured Clostridia bacterium | reverse complement strand
AGAGGAAAAAACGCCGCTCCAAATCAAAATGGCGGGGCTTTCCAAAATACTTACCTATATAGTTATAGGCATTTCCGCAGTTATATTTTTGGTAAATCTTATCAAAAGCGGATTTGCTTCCGCGGCGATTCTCGATTCTTTTATGATTGCCGTGGGGCTTGCCGTCGCCGCTATTCCCGAAGGACTTGCAACAACCGTTACGATAGTTCTTTCCGCGGGCGTATCCAAAATGTCCGAAAAGAACGCGGTAATCAAAAAGCTTACCGCGGTGGAAACCTTGGGCTGCGCGGAAATCATCTGTTCCGATAAAACGGGAACGCTTACCAAAAACCAAATGACCGTTACCGAAATTTACGGCGACAGGAATAAAGCCGCTCGCGCTTTCGCCCTCTGTTCGGACGCGGAGCTTTCGGAAGGCAAGGCCGTGGGCGAGGCAACCGAATGCGCGCTCGTAAACTACGCTTTTTCGGCGGGAATAGTTAAAAACGAAGAAGAAAAGCTTACGCCGCGCGTAGGCGAAGCGCCGTTCGACAGTATGCGTAAAATGATGTCTACCTTCCATAAAACGGAAAGCGGAGTCGTGCAATACGTAAAAGGCGCGCCCGACGTAGTGCTTTCCAAATGTTCCTTTGCGGAAATAAACGGTAAAATTCTTCCGATGAGCGAAGAAATAAAAGCGCAAATCCTTGCGGAAAACAAGAAAATGGCGGATAAAGCCCTGCGCGTGCTTGCCGCGGCTTATAAAAATTACGAAGCTTTGCCCGAAAACCTTTCCCCCGAAAGGGTGGAATCGGAGCTTACCTTTATAGGGCTTGCGGGAATGATAGACCCCGTTCGTCCCGAAGTGAAAGACGCGATAAAAGAGTGCAGAAAAGCGGGCATAAGACCTATTATGATAACCGGCGACCATATAGACACCGCCGTTGCGATAGGCAAGGAACTCGGGATAATAAAAAGCGCGAAAGAAGCTCTTCTCGGCGCGGCATTAGACGATATGACAGATGAAGAACTTGCAAAGAATATAGACAAATATTCGGTATACGCAAGGGTTCAGCCCGAGCATAAGGTAAGAATAGTGAACGCGTGGAAAAAACGCGGTAAAATCTGCGCGATGACAGGCGACGGAGTAAACGACGCGCCGAGCATAAAGTGCGCGGATATAGGCGTCGGTATGGGCATTACGGGTACGGAAGTAACCAAGTCCGCCGCAGATATGATTCTCACGGACGACAATTTTGCCACGATAGTGGTAGCCGTAGGCGAAGGAAGAAGAATTTACGACAACATAAGAAAAGCGGTGCAATTCTTGCTTTCTTCTAATCTTGCGGAAGTGCTTGCGGTGTTTATAGCAAGCCTTTGCGGATTTACCTTGCTTCTTCCCTCTCACCTTTTATGGATAAACCTCGTAACGGACTGCTTCCCCGCAATCGCTCTCGGCATAGAACCCGCCGAAAAAGACGTTATGGACCGCCCGCCGCGGCTTAAAACGGAAGGCATTTTTGCAGACGGTCTGGGCGTGAACGTGTTTATTCACGGCATAATGCTTGCGGCGATAACCCTTGCGGCTTATTTTATAGGGGCAAGCATAGAACACCACGGGGTTGCAAGCGAACAGGGAATGACTATGGCGTTTTTAACCCTTTCCATGGCGGAAATTTTCCACGCGTACAACGTGCGCAGCATGAAAGGAAGCGTGTTTTCGCTAAAAACCCACAACAAACTCTTGTGGGGTGCGATGATTTCTTCTTTAATACTCACCACGGCGGTTATATTCGTGCCGGGGGTAAACGCGTTCTTCCACTTTGCGGATGCGGCGGGTAACGCCATCATAAACCTTAAAGAATACGTTATAGCCCTTGCTCTCGCCGTTTCCGTAATACCGATTGCGGAGGTTATAAAAGCGATGGAACGAGCAATAAAAAAGAATAGAAAAGCAAAGCTCGGCGGCAATAACTGAAATCTTTTCCGCTGCCGTTAAAAAACGAATTTACTATTTAAATTGGTGCGGGGGAAACGTTTTTTCGTTGCCGCCGCACCATTTTTTATTCTAAAAAATTTACAGCTTATTAAGCTTTTCTTCTATGATTTTCGCAAGTAACGTATGTCCCTCGTCGTTGGGGTGAAGCCCGTCCGCAAAGTATTTTTTATTAAGCTCGTCGTCGTTCGGGTTAAGCTTCGGCTCGTTAAACAAATCGATGAGCTTTAAGCCGAGCTTTTCCGCCTCTCGCTTGATAACCGCGGCGAACTCTTTAAGCGGTGCGCCGCCGACTCTCTTCCCTTCGCCGAGGGGGCTTTCGTCGTTTCTTCTATGCAAAGGCGTCATAACCACTATCTTTTCTTTGCCGTATTTTGCGATAAGTTTATTAAAAAGCGAATAAACCGCGCCGCAGAAGGTACCCTCCGTTTTATCGCCCTCTTTTCCGAACGGCGCGTCTCCGTGACCGTAGTCGTTCGTTCCGCCGAAAACGAAAACCGCTTCCGCATCTTTCGGCAAGCCCGCCACGCGCCCGTTAAAATCTTGGTCGTAAATTTCGTTGCTCAAAGCGATCTGCGCCGCTATTCTCGTGCCGCCGATTCCGAAATTCAGGGCTTCTTTAAGCCCGAGGTCTTTTTTTATAACCTGATGAAAAATTTTACTCGGCTCGCTTGCGGCGGAACCCGCCGTTATGCTGTCGCCGAAAAAAACTACCTTTTTTCCTTCTAAATTCATATTACATTACCTCTATTATGCTATAAATATCCACTTTATCCAACGTGATTTTCACAACGCCGTTTTCGTACGAGAAGGGTATTTCCTTTCCCTCGGGGCGAAGAACTACCTTTTTCGGCTTCTCTTCCGAGCGGTACTCCACGTTCACGCCGTAAAGCGCGGGAATGGTCTCGAAAGACATCGTTTTGGGGTTGCGGTGTTCGCCCGTAAGGTTTATCAGGTGAATATAGCGTTTGCCGTTCTTTTCGGTAGCCAAAATCTCCGCTTCGCCGCCGCGGTCGGTATAAGCAATGCCCTTGCCGTACGTTCCTAAACATTTTTTAAAGAATCTCTGCGCCTCGAAGGTCTTTTCTTCGTTATAGAAAATGCCGAGATTTACGGGCATAATCGCAACGGTGCCTTTGTCAAACGCCTTTTTAGAAAACGCCCCCGCTTTTACCCCGTCGAAGTTAATGGAAGGCGGCGGATTGGTGCAAGCCATGTCCCCGTCTACAAGCCCCTCGTACATATACGCCGCGTTTTCTCCGCCCGAAAGCTCCGCGTGCAGATAATTTCTTCTTACCTCTACCTTATAGTCCTCCCCCTCTATTCTCATAACGGGGTGGTCTTTATATTCTTTTATAACGTTCGCGCCTATATCGTTTGCAAAAAGCTTTACGGTATTCGCGCCGCAAAGCACGAGATTGCCGCCCGCCCTTGCGTAATCCAAAAGCTTTTCCTTAACGCCTTTGCCGAGCGCGAGAGCGTCCGTCACCACAAGGATTCTGTAATCCTCTATGCCGTAAAAATCCAGCCTCTGCTCGTTAAGCACGGAAACGCTTTCGCCGAGGTCGGATAAGGCAAGAAGCATACCCGCAAACTCTTTGCTGTATTCGCTTACGTTGGAAAAAAGAACGTCTATACATTGATAATAAGCTTCCGCGGAATACACTACTCCGATATTCGGGAGTATTTTGCCGTTATGAGCAAACTCTTTTCTCTCTCTGCAAAAAGCGGAAATATCCGCCCAGTAAGGTATAGCCCATTCGTCCATAACCACGTTCTGCGGAGATTGCATATTATAAACCTGAAATCCGCCCCCGAGAGCCATTATAACCGCCGCTTCCTGTTTAAGCTGAACGGGGCTTTTAACGTGATGCACGGGGAAGTTTATTCCCCAGCTCATAATATCCCAGTTCCTGCCGAAAGACTGCATTATTCTACCGTCGAAACGCGCGCTGTCCACGCTGTTGGCGGGGGCAAGGTCGCCCGAAATATAGTCGGTAAATCTCAAATCGTCAGGCACGAAAACGGTGTTGAACCAGTTGCTCGTAATATCGAATTCGGGCGCGACCTTTTTCACCTCTTCTATGTAATGCTTAACGTAATCGAAAAAACCTTGCCTGTTGAACGCGAGATATTCTTTATACTCTTCGTCCGTAAGCTCATCCGCATTCTTGCCCGTCTTTTCGTAAAAAGCCTTTTTTGCTTTGTCCGAAAAATCGACTATCGCACCCCAGCACTCTCCGTCTACCCACGCGCCGTCCATTTTGTATTTGAGCGCGAGTTCTTTCAGCTGCGGAATTAAAAGCTTATCCGCGTAGTCGCCGAAAACGGACATTCTGTCGCTTATATTGCCGTCCTTAAAAACGGCGCACCACTCGGGGTGATCTTCCGCCGCCTTTTTATCCCACACTCCCGAATAGTGCGAGTAAAGCGCTACACCGTACTTTGCCGTAACCTCTCTCCAACCCGCCAGAATATCGTTTACAAGATGCGGCGCGGGCGTGCCGATTTCCGTTCTGTAAGAGGAATATCCGGGGTGACCTTTCGTATCGCATTGAATAAAATCGGGTTTAACCTCCGTCACAATGCGTTCGACTACCTTTTTATCGAAATTTTTACCGATGTCTTTCGTATCCTTGTTCGCGTGATAATCGAAGTGCAGACCGAAAAAGCTGTCTTTTCTTCTCATTACGTCTCCTTTAATATAGCTTTTTTCAGCGCGTATCGCAACGTTCGGCGCTCTCTATATTCGCCGAAGAATATGTTATCACATAATTTATTAAATTACAACCTAAAAATCAAAAAAGCTTCCTTAAATTAAAGGAAAGCTTTTTATTCTTTCGCTAAATCGTCGGGCGGTTTAATCGCCAAGTCCGCAAGAAAGCCTCTGACTTTCTTTTCCCGCACCGCGCATATCGTTAAGCCCCGCCGCAACCGTCTTTTGGTACAATAAATTTTCGTCCGCCTCGCTAAGGTCGGGCTTATCGAAAAACACCTTTCCGCCCGAAATAACCACCGCGCGGGAAGCAAGCTTTACCGCCTCTTTCACTTCGTGCGTAACGAGAACCGCGGTGCGCCCGTCCTTTTCCGCAAGGCTTTTAAAGTCCGCCGTCAGAATTTCTTTAAGAGCGGGGTCGAGACCGAAAAAAGGCTCGTCCAAAAGAATGAGCTTCGCGGGGTACGCGAACGCCCGCACGAGCGAAACGCGCCGAGCCATGCCGCCCGAAAGTTGTTTCGGATATAAATCGGCGGCTTCCGCAAGTCCCGCGCGGGCAAGCAGCTCCTTTGCGTTTGCAGAGCGATTTACGAGCAGAACGTTTTCTTTTACGGTAAGGTTTTTCACAAGCGCGTCGCGCTGAAAAACGAACGCCGCTTTCCCTTCTCTTCCCGTAACGCGCCCTTCATAATCGGTAAGCCCCGCCATTATATTTAACAGCGTGGTTTTGCCCGAACCGCTCGCGCCGAGTATCGCGGTGGTTTTGCCCTCTTTTAAGGAAAGACAAAAATTCTCGAATACGCTCTTATCGCCGTACTTTTTCGTTATATTTTCAAGAACAATCATTTCCACCTCTCCGCGCGCTTTGCCAAAGCCGAAAAAATAAGTTCGACTATAAGCCCCGCGACTATTACCGATATAACAAGCGCGAAAAGCTTGGGGGTTTCCAGATAATAGTTGCCGTCGTTCATCATGTTGCCTATCGATTTAGCGGTTGCGGCAAGCACTTCCGCCGCCACCATAAGCTTTAAGTTAAGCGAAAGTCCTCTTCCCGCCGAGCGGCAAAGCGAGGGTGCGATTTGCGGCAGTTTCACCTTGAAAAACACGTCTTTCGCGCTCACGCCGAAGGCTTTGCAGCACATAAGCGCGTCCTCATCCACTACGTCGAGGGCTTCCGTCGCCGCACCGTACGTCGCGGGGAGAACAACCGTGGAAGTAACTATTATCGGGGCTATATCGGAGTTTGTCCAGAACAGCACGAGAAGAATTACCGCGACCGTCGGAAGCACCCTTATTATCGCGATTATAACCGAAATAATATTTTTTGCGACCGCGCTTTTTTCCGCCGCGAACGCTAAAAGATAGGCAAGAACAAAAGATATTGCAAAAGCCGCGCACGTCCTTCCGAGCGTTCCCGAAAGTGCGGCGTAAAATTCCGCCGTGCCGAAAAGCTTTATCGCCGCCGAAAAGGTCTGCGTAACCGTCGGCAGAATATATTCGCTGTTTACCGCTCTCGCCGCGATTTCCCACACGGCGAAAAGCACCGCGACGGTAGCCGCGGTTATAGCGATTTTGCTTATTCTGCCCGTCTTGCCCGTTACGGTATTTTTATTGCTTTTTGCGCATTCCGATTTCATTCGTTAAATAAAGAATCCGTCCGAAACGACGTTCGCCGCGCTTTCGGTAATCTTGCGTATCGCGGCAATATAATCGTTTACCTCTTTTTTAGCTTCTTCGCCGCTTCTCCAAAAAATTTTGCAGCCCTTAATCGTTTCGGAAGTTATCGCCGCGGGGTTAAGCGTCGTCTGCTTATAAACGGACTTTACCGCTTCTACCGCCGCCGCGGGATTTGCTTCCGCCCAAGCGGCGTTTTCCTCAAACTTTGCGGAAATTTTTTCTATAATATCGTGGATTTTCGTTAAAACGCTTTCCTTTACCATAAGCACCGCCTGCGGATAGCTTGCGGTTTCTTCGTCGTAAAGCCTTTGCAAATCGAGAGCCGCCGAAACGCCCTTGCCTTTAAGCACGCTTACCGCGGGTTCGGGAACGAGACCTATCGCGGTTTCGTTCTTTATCAGAAGCGCGTTAAAGTCGGAGGGTTGTCCGTAATATTTAATAGCCACTTTGCCCTCTTTCGGTTCGTCGCTTTCTTCGTATTCTATGCCGAGGTTTCTTAAGGAAGCAAGAAAGGTAAAATCGGGTACCTTACCCTTTTGCGGCACGAAAACCACTCTGCCGATAAGGTCGTTTGCCGTTTTCACGCTCTCGTCCCTGGTCATGATATAAAAGTTACCGTGAGTTACCACCGCGGCAAGCTTATAATTTTCGCCGCCGTTGTCTTTA
The DNA here is from genome assembly GCA_934230055.1 of uncultured Clostridia bacterium. Taxonomy (GTDB): domain Bacteria; phylum Bacillota; class Clostridia; order Christensenellales; family Borkfalkiaceae; genus UBA1259. The sequence goes on along the minus strand of CAKQEE010000051.1, from coordinate 561 downwards.
TAAAGCTTTGTGGCGACGTTCACGGGCATAATAACGAAATCCGCGTGATTTTTAAGTATCGCATTGTTTATTTCCGCCGCGGAAACCACGTTATAATCTATCGTAAGATTTTCATTGCCGAAATTCTCGCCGTCTTTTAAAAATTTTGCCACCGAAAGCGCGGGCGCGCCGTCCGGCATATAAAAAGAAAGAACCGCGGGTTCGGAGGGTTTGTTTTCTTTATCTTTTGCGCAGGCGAAAAGTCCCGCCGCCGTTGTTGCGATAATCGCGGTTAATAGAATGATTAAAAATTTTTTCATATAGTACTCCTTGTATAGTTTCCTTTTTTCTTTCGGATTAAAGTAAGTTTTACCCGCGCGGAAGTTTTTATGCAAACGAAAGTTTTTACAAAGGAATTACTCGCGCCCGATTATATAAAACGGATTATATCAAACATATCATATAAACCCGATTATATAAAAAATCCCCGAGCCGCACGCTTCGGGGAAAACTGAAAACACTTTTAAGCGTACGCAACGCGCGCCGCTTTAAGATTCGTTCGTAAATCGTTCCCCTTTGCGG
>CAKQEE010000050.1 GCA_934230055.1 uncultured Clostridia bacterium | reverse complement strand
CCGTTCGGCGGTAAAAGAAGCGGAAAAATATGCTATAAGACCGTATAACGTAGCTTTTTCGGGCTGTTACGAAAGCTTGAACGCGAGAAGGTCTGCGGCGAGCTACGGTTGGGATATTTTGCCGAGAGCGATTTCCGCGGGGCTGTGGAGAGACGTTTATATAGAAAACGTTACGGGCGGAGAGATTACCGACTTTTACTTTAACACTCTGCGCGCGGAAAAAGAGGTAGCTATAACTGTTTTATCTTTGAACGCCGTAATTCCCGAAGAGTATATAAAAAAATGCACTCTTCGTTTTACGGGAAAGTGCGGCGGAAAGGAATTTACAAAGGAATACCCGTTCGAGTTTAACGCCTGCACCGTATATCCTTATATAGAAAACCCCGAATACTGGTATCCCGCAGGGTGCGGAAAGCAAAGCCTGTATTCGGGTAAGATAGAAATTCTTTGCGGAAAAACGCTCGTTGCGGAAAAGTCTTTCCGATTCGGTTTGAGAAAAGCGGAAGTCAGATTCGGCGAAGAGATAGGCAAAGAAGGGAACTTCGAGATATATATAAACAATAGGCTTATAAAAGTTCGCGGCGCGGACCACACGCCGATAGACGTATTCCATTCAAAGGATAAAGAAAAATACGCGGAAGTCGTGGATAACCTTGCGGAAGCAAACTGCAACGCGGTGAGAATCTGGGGCGGCGGCGTTTACGAAGGCGACGAGTTTTACGACCTTTGTGACGAAAAAGGAATAATGGTCTGGCAGGATTTGATGCTTGCGTGCCACGCCTATCCGCAAACGGAAGAGTTTTTAAATAAAATTTCCGAAGAAACGGAAAAAGCGGTTAAGCGTTTAAGAAATCACCCGTCGCTCACCCTGTGGTGCGGCAGTAACGAAACGGACTGGGCTTACGTTTGCGTAGGACTTGACCCGAACGACGATAAAGTAACGAGAAAAGCCGTTAAAAACGCGGTTAAGGAATTCGATCCGTTCGGAAACTATTTGCCGAGCACCCCCTATTTTTCGCGCAAGTTCGTTAAGGAATACGGAAAGTTCTATTTAGACCTTAAAGAGATAGAAGAAGCAAGGATTCCTCTGCCCGAAGAACATTATTGGTGGCACAGAGACGATTTTAAGAGTTTTACCCGCCAAAATCACCGCTTTATCGCGGAAATAGGTTACAGCGGTTCGCCGGAAATTGCTTCGCTCGATAAATTCTTGCCGAAAGGTTGGGAATTTAATAACGACGAGGCTTGGAAAGGTCATTCTTTCCCGACGGAAGCTTCAAGAAAAACGGGCATAGATTATTTCTTCTACGGCGTTCCCGAAACTAACGAGGATTTGGTAAAAGCCTCGCAATATTATCAGGCGGAAGCTTATAAATTCATAGCGGAGCGTTCGAGAACGAACGAAAACTGCAACGGCTTGATTTTGTGGAATCTGCGCGACGGATTCCCCGTGCTTGCCTCTTCCGTAGTGGATTATTACGGAAAGAAAAAAGCCGCGTTTTATGCGGTGAAAGCTTGTTACAAGCCCGTTCAGTGTTTTATCATAGCGGAAGGGAGAAGGGCTAAAATCTATACCGTAAACGATTGCGGTGAGGGGAAAAAGAGCGAAATTACCCTTAAAAGAAGTTCGGGAGAAGTTTTTTTCACTAAAAAACTTATAATAAAAGAAGGAATTACCGAGCTTGCGGAAATTTCCGTAAGCGAAGGCGAAATTATAACCTCGGAAATAAACCTTTCGGGAGAAACGATAGCGAATTACGCGTATATATGCGGCGAAAAAGCGGATTACGCAAAATATAAAACCGCATACGAAAAGTCGATAGAAAAAATTCTTAAATAAAATACGATTAAAACCGCTTTACGCGGAAAAATCGGAGAATAAAACGAAAAAGCAAAGGGGTATACCCCTTTGCGCGTAACGCTGACGCGCTACGCGTAACATATTTGAATTTAAAAAAGATAAAGGAGACTAATTATGAAGAAGAAAGTATTAAGCTTGGCGATTTGCGCTATTTTAGGGCTTTCCTGCATGGCGACTGCGGCTTGCGGTTCGGGCGGCGGCAACGACGACGATGAAAATTCCACCAAAAGCGTGCTTTACGTCAGCAACTATGCGGGCGGCTTCGGCAAGGACTGGATGGACGAAATCGAACGGAGGTTTGAAGAAAAATATGCGAAAACTTCTTTCGAGGCGAACAAAGTCGGCGTCGATATTAAAGTTACGCACAACAAAACGCTCGGAAGCGCGTATTACGACAAGGTAGAAAGCGTTAAGCAAGAAGTTTTCTTCGTGGACGACGTGGACTACTATCAGTGGGCAAACAGCGGCAAAATGCTGGATATTTCCGACGCGGTGAATTCCGTTAATTCGGAGGACGGAAAAACGATAGCTTCCAAAATGGAGCAGGAAGAAAAGGATTTCTACGCCGTGAACGGTAAGTATTACGCGATTCCGCACCACGACCATCAGGCGGGAATTATTTACGATATAGACCTTTTCGAGCAGGAAGGCTACTATTTTGCCAAAAACGGCGCGCCGAGCGAAAAAGCTTATACCGGTACGGTTAAGTTTACCGACGGTGATAACAGATCGGCAGGTCCGGACGGCGAACACGGCACTCCGGACGACGGACTTCCCGCAACCTACGACGAGTTTTATACCCTTTGCAACCATATAGCCACCTCTAAATCCGCTACCGGCAAAACGATATATCCGATGATATGGAGCGGTCAGAACAGAAAAGACTACGTAGACTGGCTTCTTGCGGAGCTTACCGCGGACTATGAAGGCGCGGAACAGTTGAGACTTAACTACACCTTCGACGGAGTTGCGAAAAACCTTGTTTCGGTAGACAACGCGGGCAACGTAACGCGCCTCGGCGATACGAAGATAAACACCGAGAAAGGCTACCTTATGTATCAGACGGAAGGCAGACTTAAAGCTCTCGATTTCGTAGATCACATAGTAGACTCCGTGACTTCCGACGTGAAGTGGGGAGACGTGTTGTTCGGTTCGGACAGCCAGACGGTCGCGCAGGATAAATACGTATACGGCGCGGCGGGCATCAACGGCACGAGATACGCTTTCCTCGTAGACGGAACGTGGTGGAAAAACGAAGCCGCGGACACTTTTAAGAACGCGAGCCGCAGGACGGCGGGATTATATAGCGAAGACACGATGCGTTTCGGTTTGTTACCCCTTCCGAAGGCTACTTCCGATAAAATAGGCGAGCCTTTCACCCTTGCCACCACCGAAGTGACGGTAGGATTCGTTAAGAGCAACATAAAGGCTTCCAAAACAGAGTTGGCAAAAACGTTTATGAAGTTCGTATATGCGGACGAGCAGCTTGCCGCTTTCAATACCGTATCGGGTATGCCCGCTTCGCTTAGCTACACTCTTTCCGACGCGCAATACGCAGAGCTTACGAGCTACGAAAAGAGCCTTTACGACGTAAAAGACAACGCGGTTCTTCCTTATTCCACGAACCCCGTTTACATCAACAACTATAAATCGCTTATGTTGAAATCCACCTTTACCGCAAAAGGTAAACAGGCGGTGGAAAGTTTAAGAGAAACGAGCGCGATAAACCACTTCAAATTGTTATATTCGGCTTCCGGCAGAAACGAAATTTCTTGGAAGTCTTTGCTTGCAAAATAAAAAGGAGACAAGATGAACTCGAATGTTCGGACGCGGAAAAAGAAAGGAATAAGTAAGGGCGATTTGATATTTATAATCGTTATGTTGCTTATTCCCACCGTTCAGTTCGCGATATTTTATGTCGGAACGAATCTGAATTCATTCGCGCTATCTTTTAAGAGATTCGATAAAATCGAGGGCGGGTTCGTTCCGAACGGTTGGAACAACTTCGCAAGGGTTATAGAAGACCTTAAAAGCAACGACGAAGTGATAAGCGCGGTAAAAAATTCCTTTAAAGTGTACGGCGTGGGGCTTATAACCTCCGTTCCCGTGGCGATATTGTTCGCGTTTTATATCTACAAAAAATTTATCGGGTTCAGAACGTTTAAGGTGCTGCTCTTTTTGCCGAGTATGCTTTCTATCTTAACGCTCTGCATACTTTACAGAATTTTTGCCGACAACGCGATTCCTTCAGTAATAAACTCCGTTTTCAAAACGGAAATGACGGGGCTTTTTGCACAGCTCGATACGGAGTACCTCGCGTTGATGTTCGCTTTCGTGTTTTTCAGCTTCGGAACGACGTTGCTGCTCTATCTCGGCGCAGTATCGGACGTTCCCGCGGCGGTGACGGAAGCGGCGGAAATAGACGGAGCAAGCAACTTCGTGTTGCTATTTAAGATAGTTCTTCCTTCTATTTTTCCCACTATAAAGACCTTTTTCGTTTGCGGACTTGCGGGGCTGTTTTCCAACCAGTTCAACCTGTTCAGCTTTTACGGAACGGGCGCGCGGGCGGAATACGAAACCATCGGGTATTATTTTTACAAGCTTACCATAGACGGAAGAGAAAACTATGCGTACGTCGCTTCGTTCGGTTTGATTATAAGCCTTATAATGATTCCGATAACCCTCGTTATAAACAAACTTATGGAACGCTGGCAACAGAAAATAGCGTAGGCAGGTGATAAAATGCAGAAATTTTTTAAAAACCTTTGGAGAAAAATCTGTCCGCGTCAAAAGCAAAAGTTTACCGCGACCGACGTTTTGTTCGTAGTTATCGGAATAGTGCTTCTTGCATATTCCTTGCTGCTACTGTGGTTGATGATTTGGAGCGTTTCCACAAGCTTTAAGGATTATTACGACGACTTTTTGCTCGGAAACGTGGCGGGCTTCCCCGCGAAATGGACGGGTTCTAACTACGAGCTGGTATTCAAATACTTTTATTACGACGTTACCGCGGCTTTGGAAGAATACCGCGTGGGTGCTTTGGGGCTTATAGGGTATACCCTTTTATACACGGTGGGTTGCTCGTTCGTGGCTACTTTCGTGCCGTGTATAACCGCTTACGTTGTTGCAAGGTTCGGTAAAAAGTATCGAATACTGAATATTTATACTTCCGTAGTGCTTGTTTGTATGATATTGCCGATAGTCGGCAACTATCCTTCCGAGCTTTCGATAGTTCGCGCGCTCGGTATGTACGACAGCATATGGGGCATCTGGATACTGAAAGCAAACTTCCTTACCATGTTTTATATGGTGTTTCTGGGAACGTTCGGCGCGATGCCGGACGGTTATGCGGAAGCCGCCAAAATAGACGGCGCGGGCAACTTTTCGGTATGCTTTAAGATTTATATGCCGCTTGCGAGGAATTTGTTCGCGACGGTAGTGCTTATTCAGTGGATAACTTTCTGGAACGACTATCAAACGCCGCTTCTTTACCTCGAATCTTATCCCACGCTTGCTTACTGGATATATATGCTCGTATATAATCCGCCGGCAAACGAAACCAACTATCCGCCGGTTATGGCGGCGGGCGCAATGTTTTTGATGTTGCCTATTCTGATTATATTCCTGTTTTTCAACAAACGCCTTATGGGAAACCTTTCTATGGGCGGGCTGAAAGAATAGCGTTGAGGCGATATTCTTTCAAAACAAAATGGAGGACGAAAAATGACTAAAAGAAATAAAATCCTTTTAATTTCCGTGCTTGCGGCGATATTGCTTGCGGTCGGTTGCCTTTCCGTGATTTTCGCGCGGCGAAACGAAGCGATTGCCGCGGAGCTTTTCGTGGAAAAAGAAATTTCCGCCGAATACGAAGAGGGCGAGTGGATAGATATTCCCGCCGGAACCCTGACGGTAGAGGGAAAAGAGTACGCGGCGGAAGCGGTGCTTTATTTCCCGAACGGCGAAGCGACCAGAGAAAACGGTTGCTACCTTGAACTTTCCGGGAAATACGTTATAGAATACAGCGCGGAAATAGGCGGCAGACTGTATACCGAAAGAAAAGAATTCGTCGTAAACGCGGGCGGAACTCAAATGAGCGCGAAAATTTACGTCGATTACGGCAATTATACCGAAAATTCTTTGCCGAACGCCGTTAAGGGCGAACCCTACGCGATATTCTCGGCGGAAGCGTTCGTAAGAAGCGTAAGAGTTCCCGTAACGACGGAAGTATATTATCTTTACGGCGAGCGTTCCGAATTTTACGTTTCCGTCGAAAACGGCGCGTTCATACCCGAACGAGCGGGCGAGTACGAAATAAAATATTACGCGAAAAATCTTTACGGCGACAAAACGGAAAAGGTCGTTCGCGTAACCGCGCTCGATTCTGCGACGCCGCTCACCGTTTCCGCTTCTTCTTTGAACGCGATTGCGGGAAAGAATACCGCGATTGCCGCGCCCGCGATAGGCAAGGACGAGCGTACGGGAACGGTTATGCTGACGCTTACGGCAAATAAAGGCGATTTTTCGGAAGTCGTTTACGAAGGAAGAGCGAATAACGCGAGTATCTCGTACGTTTTTGAAAGAACGGGCGAGTGGGAACTCGTGTGGAAAGTTTCCGATTATTCGAGGGAAAGCACGGCGACTTCCGATATTAAAGTAACCGCGCCCGCCGCGGAATTCGAGAGTTCTTCCGTAAACGGTTTAGAACCCGCGTTCGTTGTGGGCAGCAGCTATAAAATCCCCGAAATGATGGTGGTTTCTTACGACGAAAACGGCGCGAAATACGAAGCCGCGGCGGTATCCTGTATTCTCGGCGGCGGCGAAACGATTGAAGCGGTAGACGGCGTGATTACCATTCCCGAAACTTCTTCTAAAATAGCTACGATTCGCTATACTCTCGGCGACCTCGTTAAAAACGTGACGGTGCCGCTGCGTACCGTTAAAAACGAGAACGGCGAGCTTACGCCCGAGAATACGTTCGTTCTCGGAAGAGGCTCGGCAACAAGAACGGAGGACGGAACGAGCATAGACATATCCAGAGCGAAAACCGTGAAATTCATCAACAAATTGAACGGTAGCTCGGTGAATATGAATTTCTACGTGTCCTCTTTCGCGGAGGGCAAGGGCGTTACCGTAACGCTTACGGATTCCGTTAATTCTGAGCAGAAAATAACGATAGAAGCCGCCGTTTACGCTTCGAGCTTTTCCGTAACGATAAAAGAAAGCGGCTATACCAAAAAGATAGATAAATTAAAGGAAGAAACGCTGGGAAAAGAGATGAGAATTTCCTATTCCGCCGTCGGCAACGCTTATTGCGCGCTTACGGTAAACGGCAAGTATTACGATTTGCCGAGCGACTTTACGGGCTTTGACAGCGGCTTGGTATTCGCGGAAATATCTTCTACCGCTTCCGCGGGCAAAATTCTTATCACTTCCGTAAACGGACAGAGATTCGGAGATATAAGCAAGGACGCGGTTGCTCCCTCTATAATTATGCAAGGCTCTTATTCTTCTCTTTATAAAACGGGCGAGGTTTTCAAAACGATAAAAGCTTTCGGCATGGACGTTCTCGGCGGGCTTTGCTCCGCAACGGTTACTATAACCGAAGAGGAAAGCGGAAACTTCGTTAAAACCGCAGACGGAAAAGACGTGAACGGGTTAAACGCTAGCGAAGAACACGAAATAATAATAAACGAGAAAGGAAGCTATCTCGTTATGTATATTTCCAAAGACGTTTCCGGCAACAGAGCCGTGGAAGTGGGAGGTATCCGCA
>CAKQEE010000049.1 GCA_934230055.1 uncultured Clostridia bacterium | reverse complement strand
GCTATGGAATACGCGGGGTATAGGCTCGTACGCGGTTGCGGTTGCAGAAACGGCTTTTGCGGCGCGTGCGCTACTCTTTATCGTATTCACGGAAAGCAGGAACTTCACGCATGCCTCGCCTGTCAGACACAGGTAGAAGAGGGAATGTACGTGGCAACTCTTCCGTTCTTCCCTCTCGTAAAACAGGTTTACGATATAGAAAAAGTAAAACCTACCGAGCAGATTATGATGCAGCTCTATCCCGAAATTTATTCTTGTATAGGCTGTAACGCGTGTACCAAGAGCTGTACTCAGGGGCTTAACGTAATGCAGTATATCGCGTACGCTCAGCGCGGCGAATACGAAAAGTGCGCGGAAGAGAGTTTCGACTGCGTTATGTGCGGAGTGTGTTCCTCCCGTTGTCCCGCGGGAATATCTCACCCGCAGGTAGCGGAGCTTGCAAGAAGACTTTACGGCAAGTATATCGCACCCGAATCCAAACACCTTATAAACAGGGTAGAGGAAATCAATCGCGGCGATTACGTTAAAATTCTTGAAGAGCTTATGGGAAAACCCATAGAAGAAATGCAAGAGCTTTATAATCACAGAGATATAGAAAAATAAGGAGAGATTTTATGTATCATTATACCGAAGAGCAGATACAGTCGATGAAGAAGGTAGAGGCGACTCGTGCCGAACGCCTTAAAAATCTCTATCCGAGAATGACTGCGGAAGAAAAAGACGAGGTTTTGAAAGAAAATCACCCCGACTATATTCAAAGCGCGTACGAAAACCTTAAAATAGGACCGAATAAAGGCGATAAGGTTTTGCACGAGCTGGCGGATTTGTTGCAGGGAACGCCGCGCATTCTCGATTACAAAGATAAAGTCAATCTCGATAAGCCCGACTACGACGTAGACGTGCTCGTAATCGGCGGCGGCGGCGCGGGTTCTTCCGCGGCGATAACGGCGCATGCGGCGGGCGCGAACGTTATGATAGTAACAAAGCTCCGTATCGGCGACGCCAACACCATGATGGCTGAAGGCGGTATTCAGGCGGCGGATAAAGAAAACGACAGCCCTGCCATACATTATTTAGACGCTTTCGGCGGCGGTCACTTTGCGGCAAAACACGAACTGCTTTATAAGCTCGTAAACGAAGCTCCGGACGCGATAAAGTGGCTTAACGACCTCGGTGTGATGTTCGACAAAGCGCCAGACGGCACTATGATAACCACTCACGGCGGCGGCACTTCGAGAAAGAGAATGCACGCCTGTAAAGACTATTCGGGTGCGGAAATCATGAGAACGCTTCGCGACGAGGTTCTTAACAGGAATATCCCCGTGGTAGACTTTACAGCCGCCATCGAACTTATAAAAGACGACGAAGGCAAGGCTTGCGGCGCGGTGCTTCTTAATATGGAAACGAACGAAATTCTCGTGGCAAAAGCCAAAACCGTTATAATCGCGACGGGCGGCGCGGGCAGACTTCATTATCAGGGTTTCCCGACGAGTAACCACTACGGCGCGACTGCGGACGGACTTATTCTCGCGTACCGCGCGGGCGCAAAGCTCCTTTATGCGGATACCCTTCAATATCACCCCACGGGCGTTGCAGAGCCTACGCAGATATTCGGCGCGCTCGTTACCGAAAAAGTCAGGTCTTTGGGCGCACAGCTCGTAAACGCCGACGGAAGCGCGTTCGTGTATTCTTTGGAAACGCGAGACGTAACCGCGTCTACGATAATAAGAGAGTGCAATAAGCGCGGCAAAGGCGTTAAGACGACGGACGGCGTAGGCGTATGGCTCGATACGCCGATGATAGAACAGCTCGGCGGCGAAGGCACTATCGAAAAGCGTATCCCCGCAATGATGAGAATGTTCGGAAAATACGGCATAGACATAAGAAAAGAGCCTATTCTGGTATATCCCACCCTTCATTATCAGAACGGCGGCATAGATATTTCCGCTAACGGCGAAAGCGACGTGAAAGACCTTTTCGTCGCGGGAGAAGCCGTAGGGGGAATACACGGCAGAAACAGGCTTATGGGCAATTCGCTTCTCGATATAATCGTGTTCGGCAGAAACGCGGGTAAATACGCGGCAGAACGCGCAAAGAGCGTTAAGGTCGGCAAAATGAGTATTTCCCACGTCGACGAATTTATCGCGGAAGAAAAGGCGGCGGGCATAGAACCCAAGGTTAAATCGCCGAGAATACTTCCCGATTACAGAAGAAAAGATATGTAATTAAAAGCGGCGGCAGGCAATATCGTCTTGCCGCCCGCAAAGCGTTGTAAAAAAAATTTTAGAGTTATACGGAGTTAATCGAATATAATGGAAAACGAAAAGATAACCGCCGAAACGGAAGTTAAACCCGCGGATTCGGCGGAGGGTTCCTTTTTGCCGCAAGGCGAAAACGGCGGAAAGAACAAGAAAAGTCTTAAATGGCTGTGGATTTCTATTGCGATTGCGATAGTTGCGGCAATAGCCGCGTGGTGCATTTATAACATAACCAAAACGGAAGACAAGAATACGGTTCTGGCGTTAAGCACGGTCGTCGCGCTCCTTTTCGGGGTGTTTTTAATAGCGACGCTCGGCTACCTTTTGGGAAGTATTTCCATAAAGGGCGTGTCTCTCGGCACGGCGGGCGTGTTCCTCGTGGCAATCGCGTTCGGTTGCTTGTGTTCGATAGGCGGACTTAAAGATATTCCGTTTTTAAAGATGTTCTACATCGAAGGCGACGGTTCCACGCTGTACGGCTATTACGGAAAGATTATACAAAACATAGGGTTGGTACTCTTCGTTGCGGCGGTAGGCTTTATCGCGGGACCGAGCTTTTTCAAAAACCTAAAAAAGAACGCGAAATCGTACGTTCTTCTCGGCGTCGTGATTATTACCGTCGGCGCGTTATGCGCGGTAGGCTTCACTTTTATTCTCGGCGACGGCTACGGCGGAGCGGATTTTGCGGTCGGCGTTCTGTCGGGCGCGCTTACGACTACTCCCGGATATTCCGCTGCACTCGAAGCGGCAGGTTCGGAAGCGGCTAAATCCATGATAACCTTAGGTCACGCGATAGCGTATCCTTTCGGCGTAGTTGGCGTTGTTTTATTCGTTCAGCTCGTTCCCAAGTTTATGAAAGCGGATATGAATAGAGAACGTGAACTTTTGAAAGTCGGTTTGGACGATAAGGTTATCAGAAAGGGCGACTATTTCAAAGCGGACGAGTTCGGCGTTATGCCGTTCGCGCTTGCCGCGATTTGCGGACTTATCCTCGGCGCGATAAAAATTCCGCTCACTTCCAAGGGCTTTGGCGGAACGTGCTTTTCTTTGGGAACGACGGGCGGCGTGCTTATAATGTGCCTTATTTTCGGTCATTTCGGACATATCGGCAAACTTTCTTTGGAAATTCCCGATAAAACCGCAAAAGTTTTCCGCGAATTCGGACTTATGCTGTTTCTTATCGGCGCGGGCGTAGCGGGCGGCGCACAGCTCGTAAGCCAGATAAGCAAATACGGCGGAATAATAATTCTGTTCGGTTTCCTCGGCGGCGTGGTTATGACCACTTTCCCGATGATAGTCGGCTTCTTTATGGCAAAGTACGCGTTAAAGATAAGTCTTTTGAACAACCTCGGCTCTATAACCGGCGGTATGACGAGTACCCCCGCGCTCGGAACGCTTATAAGCGTTGCGGTAACGGACGACGTCGCTTCCGCATACGCCGCCACCTATCCTATGGCACTCGTTTCCATAGTGTTGTTCTCGCAGTTTATAATAACGCTGCTTTAAGAAGAAAGCCAAAACGGGATAAAATCACTTTTTCGGGGAAGATGAGCGATTATATCAAAAATTTGAAGGTGTACAATGAGAAAATTCGATACAAAGGTTCAGCATCTTAAATATAAGGTATTAAGAGAAGTCGCAAAAGAAGCGTGGGAAGGCAGACTTCCGCAATCCGCTTTCGATATTCCCAAAACCATCGTCCCCGGCAAAACCCCCACTATGCGCTGTTGCGTTTATAAAGAGCGCGCCATTTTGGCGGAACGCGTTAAGCTCGCTATGAGCGACGTTTCCGAAGAAGGCAACGTTATAAGCGTTATAGATATTGCGTGCGACGAGTGTCCCGCAAGCGGTTTCGCCGTTACGGACGCGTGCCGCGGCTGTCTTGCGCACCGTTGCGAAGACGTGTGCAAAGCCCACGCAATAACCTTTGACGAACACCAGAAAGCGCATATAGATAAAACCAAGTGCATTGAATGCGGAATGTGCGCAAAAGTTTGTCCGTACAGCGCGATAAGAAACTATAAACGCCCCTGCCAGAACGCCTGTAAAATAAAGGCAATTTCGATGAACGAAGACCTTTCCGCGAAAATAGACGACAGTAAATGCATATCTTGCGGCGCGTGCGTGTATCAATGCCCGTTCGGCGCAATAACCGATAAATCGTATATCCTTAACGTTATAAATATTTTAAAGGGCAGCGAAAACAATACGAAGTATAAAACGTACGCCGTCGTCGCGCCCTCTATATCCAGTCAGTTTTCTTACGCAACTCTCGGACAGGTGGTGACGGGGATAAAACGCCTCGGCTTCGATACCGTTATGGAAGCGGCTCTCGGTGCGGACATGGTAGCGCAGGCAGAGTCTAAAGAGCTTGCGGAAAAAGGATTTTTAACAAGCTCCTGCTGTCCCGCGTTCGTCTCTTATATAAAGAAGAATTTCCCCGATCTGATACCGAACGTTTCCACAAACCTTTCGCCGATGGCTACGATAGGCAAGTTCATAAAAGACCGCGAACCTTCCGCAAAGGTCGTGTTTATAGGACCTTGCACAGCCAAAAAAATGGAAATCAAGCAAGAAAAAGTGAAGCCGTTCGTAGACGTCGCGATGACGTTTGAAGAGCTTCAAGCCCTGTTCGACAGCAGAGATATAGACGTAACCTCTCTGGAAGAAAGCGGACTCGACAACGCTTCTTACTTCGGCAGAATTTTCGCCCGTTGCGGCGGTCTTGCGGATGCGGTTGCGGAAGGACTTAAAGAACAGGGAATAGAAGATTTCGATTTGAAGCCCGTTTCCTGCGACGGCATAGAAGCCTGCAAAATCGCGCTGCTGAAAAAAAGTAAAAATCTTTCGGACGCAAACTTTATAGAGGGTATGGCGTGCATAGGCGGGTGCGTCGGCGGCGCGGGCTGTCTTACTCACAGCGAAAAGAATCGTGCGGAAGTGGAAAAATACGGCATGAAAGCAAAGGACAAAACGATTATCGGTGCGGTAGGAGCGGCGGAAAAGAAATAAAATTTTTCACTCTCAAAGACTTTTCGAGGTTTGTCGATGGCTGTCGAAAAAGTACGAAAAACGAAATAAAAGCTTCCGTAAAACATTTTTTGCGGAAGTTTTTTATCGGCAAAAGCATAAAAACTTGTATTACGGTGTGATTTTTAACGGGTTCGCCATTGACAAAAGCGCGAAAATTTAATATAATAATACAAATACCTTTTTTAAGATCGGATAAAAAGCAGACAGGAAAAAGATGCAGGAGGAATAATGGTAAAAGAGTTTGAGGATGCAAAGATAGATTCGCTCTGCCGCAGGTTTTTAATCGAAGGCGAGTATAAAGGATACGAAAAAGTTTCTTACGGACATATAAACACGACGTTAAAGGTTTATTATTTCCGCGGCGGAGAGATAAAAACTTACATACTTCAAAGAATAAACACATACGTTTTTAAACGCCCCGAAGAGATTATGTGCAACGTAGTCGGCGTTACGGAGTATATAAGAAAGAAAATCAAAGAGATTTATCCCACCGCAAAAAGAGACGTTCTCCATTATCAGCACGCGGAAAACGGCGACTATTTCGTTTACGACGAAGAGGGCGATTTTTGGCGTTGCTATCGGTTTATAGACGATTCCGAAGCGGTCAATTTTACCGACGATCTCGGAATGATTCGCGAAATGGGTAAGGCTTTCGGAGATTTTCAGAATTATCTTGCCGATTACCCTGCGGAAAAGCTTTTTATAGTTATACCGCACTTCCATAATACCGTAAACAGGTACGAAAAACTTAAAAACGCCATTGCGGAGGATAGCGAAAAACGCGCCGCGGAGGTAGAGGGAGAGATTAAAAGATATTTTGACCTTGAAAAAACCGCCACGAAAATGTATAAAATGCAAAAGTCGGGCGAGCTTCCCCTTCGGGTAACGCATAACGACACGAAGAGCAACAACGTTCTTTTCGATAACAAAACGCACAAGCACCTTGCGGTAATAGACCTCGATACGGTTATGCCGGGGCTTGTGGGGTTCGATTTCGGCGACGCGATAAGGTTTACCGCGAACACCGCCGCAGAGGACGAAAAAGACCTTTCCAAGGTAAGACTCGACCTTTATAAATTCCGCGCGTTTACGGAGGGCTTCTTGGGTTCCGTAGGCAAATCCCTTACGGAAAACGAAAAGGAAACGCTTTCTCTCGGCGCGATTACCATGACTACGGAGTGCGGCGTAAGATTTTTAACGGACTATCTCGAAGGCGATAAGTATTTCGGAGTGCATTACGAAGGTCAGAATCTCGACAGGGCGCGTTGCCAGCTTGCGCTTGCTGAAGATATGGTTAAAAATTACGAGGAAATGCAAAAAATCGTCAAAGAATACTTGTAAAATAAAAAAGCTTCCGCCGAGAGGTCGGGAGCTTTTTGAAAATTTAACGGAACGAAAAAGCGAAAAAATTTATGGACAAAAAGTTTTCGGCGGTTGCCGCTACGGAGAAAAATCCGCTTTACGCGGAATATATAAAAAGGGAAAACGCCCTTTACGGCGAGGCTTCGGAAGATTTCCGCACGCCTTTCGAGCGCGATTACACGCGACTTCTTCATTCGCGCGCGTACAGAAGATTAAAGCATAAAACGCAGGTGTTTTATAATATAGAATCGGACCATATCTGCACGAGGGCGGAACACGTTCTGCACGTGGAATCGGTGGCTTACACGATAGCTAAAAGCTTGGGGCTTAACGAAGAGCTTACCCGCGCCGTCGCTATGGGACACGACGTAGGTCACGCCCCGTTCGGTCACGAGGGAGAAACTATTATAGACGGGCTTTATAAAAGCTTTCTCGGCGAAAATTCCGCCTTTTGGCACGAGAAAAACGGACTTCGTTTTGCAGACGAAATAGAGCTTTTGCCGGACAGGAAAAACGTTTACGAAAATCTTAACCTTACCTACGCCGTACGCGACGGAATAATTTCTCATTGCGGAGAAGCGGACGAAAACGGGCTTATTCCGAGAAGGGAGTTTATAGACCTTAACGAATTCGTTAAAGGGCGTTACGCGCCCGTAACCTTCGAGGGGTGCGTCGTTAAAATTTCCGATAAAATAGCCTATCTCGGCAGGGATATAGAGGACGCCATGAGCCTCGGTTTTTTAACGGAAAGCGATTTGAAAGAGCTTTCCCGTATAGCGGAAATCAAAAAAGGCGAAGCGGTAAATACGGGCGCGATTATGAGTGGTTTTATAGCGGATATTTGCACGAGCAGCGACGTAGGCTGCGGCATAAGGTTATCTTCTGCGGGATACGAAAAACTTACCGCGATAAAGAAATTCAATTACAAAAAGATATACGAAAACGCGCGTTTCGAGCCGTTTAAAAGATACGCGAGGCTGGTTTTAACGGAGATTTTTTC
>CAKQEE010000048.1 GCA_934230055.1 uncultured Clostridia bacterium | reverse complement strand
GAATGATTTTAAACGAAACCGCTTATTTCGGCGCGGGTTGCAGATCTGAACTCGCTCCCGAACTAATTAAACGCGGAATGAAAAAAGCGTTCATCGTGACGGGCGAAACCCTGTTAAAGCACGGCGTGGTGAAAATGGTTACGGACGTTTTAGACGGCGCGGGCGTTACCTATTCGATTTTTACCGATATTAAAGCTAATCCTACCATAGAAAACGTTAAAGCGGGACTTAAAGCGTTCGAGGAATGTAAGCCCGACGTTATTATAGCGATCGGCGGCGGCAGCAATATGGACACCGCCAAAGCCATAGGTATTATCGTTACCAACCCCGATTTTGCGGACGTAAAGAGCCTCGAAGGGGTTGCTGATACCAAAAACAAATCCTTCCCGCTTATTTGTTTTGCGACTACCAGCGGCACGGCGGCGGAAGTTACCATCAACTACGTTATTACGGACGAAGAGGCGGGAAGAAAGCTCGTCTGCGTAGACGCAAACGATATTCCGATGATAGCCTTTAACGATGCGGAAATGATGACGAGTATGCCGAAAGGACTTACTGCGGCTACCGGTATGGACGCGCTTACGCACGCGATAGAGGGTTATATCACGCCGGGCGCGAATCCCGTTTCCGAAATGATGAGCTGGAACGCGATTAAATTCATTTCCGAAAATCTCCGCGCGGCGGTGAAAGACGGAAACGACCTTAAAGCGAGAGAGGGTATGGCGTATGGTTCTTACGTTGCGGGCATGGCGTTTTCCAACGTAGGTCTCGGAATAGTCCACTCTATGGCTCACCCGCTCGGCGCGCGTTTCGATATAGCGCACGGAGTTGCCAACGCGGTACTTCTTCCTTACGTAATGGAATACAATAAATGCGCGGCGAAGAAGAAATACGGCGATATAGCGAGAGCTATGGGCGTAGACGTTAAGGGTATGACGGAAGACGAAGCGGCGGACGCGGCAATCGCGGCGGTTAAAAAGCTTGCGAAAGACGTAGATATTCCCGAAACGATTAAGGAGCTTAAAAACAAAGCGACGGGCGAAGCTCTCGTTAAAGAAAGCGATCTTCCCATGCTTTCGGAGGACGCTTTCAGAGATCCTTGCACGGGCGGCAACCCGAGAAAAACTTCCGTAGAAGAGATTCTCGAAATCTACAAAAAAGCGTATTAAGAAACTTGCCGAAAAAGCGTTTCTGCCCGCGCGCCGCTGTTACGGCGCGCGGGTAAACTTTTTAGGCGATAACTTTAAGAGACGTAAAACCATAAGAAAGAAAATTACGAAGGAGAGCGGAATATGAGCGGTAAAACCAAGGACAGGAGTTTATTCGCGCGCGCGTTACGCGCGGCGATAAACAAGCACTTTCTTATCGCGCTGTGCATATTGCTTCAAATTGCGGCGATAGTGTACGCCGTAGTTTTCCGCGGACTTTATTCTTACGTTTTTCTTATAATATGCGAGCTTGCGGGCTTCGTCGTTTCGGTGCATATCATCGTTAAGCGCGGCAAAAGCGCGTATAAATTCGTATGGCTTTTCACCGTTATAACGCTTCCTATTTTCGGCACGCTTTTTTATATCATATTCTATCGTCAGGCTTCCTCGAAGAGGTTTTCGAGAAAGGTAAGCAGTTCCGAATTTTTTATGAGAGAGGACGGTATTTCCCTTCTTAAAGGCGATTTGGAGGAAGCGGAAAAAAGCTTTTCCGAATACGGCGCGCGGATACGCTATCTCGAAAAGGGCGCGGGCTTTCCCGTGTATGCGGGGACTTCCGCCGAATATCTTAAAAGCGGAGAAGACTTTTACGCAAGGCTTTTAACCGAGCTTGAAAAAGCGGAAAAGTATATTTTTTTGGAATTTTTCATCATTCGCGAAGGCGAAATGTGGCAGGGTATTTACGAAATACTCAAAAGGAAGGCGAAAGAGGGCGTTCTTATAAAGGTGCTTTACGACGACATAGGTTGCCTTAAAGGACTGCCGGAAAAGTTTGTGGCGGAGCTTAAAAGAAACGACATAGAATGTGCGGTTTTCAACGCGTTCAAGCCCTTTTTGATTTCCGTACAGAACAACCGCGACCACAGAAAAATTGTTTCCATAGACGGAAAAACGGCTTTCACCGGCGGAATAAACGTTGCGGACGAGTATATAAACAAGCTTAACCGCTTCGGGCATTGGAAGGACGCGGGCGTGATGCTTAAAGGCAAAGCCGCGTGGAGCCTTACCGCGATATTTTTGCAAAACTACGAAATAGCCTCCAAAACCCGTTCCGATTACGCGGCGGCGTTCCCTTATGCGGAAGGGGCTTTTCGTATAGAAACCGAAAACGGATGCGAGCCGAGCGAAGCGGAATATTTTCAGCCGTACACCGATACTCCTACTGACAGCGAGGAAGTGGGAGAACACGTATACCTTCAAACGGCGTATTCCGCAAAGGATTATATTTACATCACCACTCCGTACCTTATAATAGACGGCAGAATGGCGGACGCGCTTACGCTTGCGGCAAAAAGCGGGGCGGACGTGCGCATAATCACTCCGGGACACGGCGATAAAAAATTCGTGCATAAAGTAACGCGTTCTTATTATAAAGAGCTTATTGACGGCGGCGTTAAGGTTTACGAATATTCAAAGGGCTTTATACATTCCAAAACCTTCGTCACGGACGATAAAACCGCAGTGGTCGGCACGACTAATCTCGATTACAGAAGTTTATATCTGCACTTCGAGTGCGGCGTAGTCGGTTACGGGAAAAACTTTGCAAAAGCCGTGAGAGAGGATTTTGAAGAAACCCTTAAAGATTGTAAAGCAATCACCGAAAAAGACTGTAAAGAAAATATTTTCAAAAGAATTTATACCGCGTTTTTAAGGCTTTTCGCTCCGCTTATGTAAAGGATAACCGCATTTTTTCCGAAAAAGGCTTTTGCATAAAGAATAAATTCAAAAATAAAAAACGGCTTCGTAAAGGCAAAAATCCTTTAACGAAGCCGCTTTTTTTCCGGCGTTAAAAATCAGTTTAATTCTTCAAACGGTTCTTCGGCGGTTTTTTCTTCCGCGTCGCTCGCGGTTTCGTTTTCGTTCGTGCCGAAACGTTTTCCGCGATTATCGTCTTGTTCGTTTATAAGGTCTTTATAAAATTCCGCTTCCGCGCATTTGACGTACGGTACAACCCAGAACATAAGTATGCCGCAGGTGATTATGCCGAGAAGATACCAGCCGATAAAACTGAATCTCAAACAGAACAATCTCCACTTGTTGCCGTTCATCATTTCTACGGATTTCGCCCTCGCCAGATCCTGCGTAAGGGCGGGATCGTCCGCAAGAAGATAAAAGCTCATAGAGTAGGAAAGCTCTTTAATTATTCCGGGTATGATAAGAAGAAGCGACCATAAAAACACGAAAATCGAGTTGATAAGATACAGAAGAAACGCGTTCACGAAATTTTTGAAGCCCTCGAATGTATCTTCTATAATTGCGTCTTTGCCGCGCATGATTTTAAGCGCGATTTGCGACTGCGAAAGCTCAAACGGACCGCCGATTACGAGCGCGGCTATCGTGCCGAGCGAAGTAAAGCAAACCGTGGTAAAGTTGCCGGAGCTAATCGTCGTGTAAGACGAGGTGCATGCGCCTAAAATCAAGCCGATAATAAACGTGATAAGCGCAAGCGTAGACCATTTACCCGTTATTTTTCTGCGGGCGGCGAGTCTGAAATCTGCTGCATACTTCATAATAAAACTCCTTCTTTTCCCTTTTCGGGAATTATATTTAAAGTATACTTTCACTTACGGGATTTGTCAACGAAAAAATAAAATCGGCCGTTAAATTAAGCAATTAAATCTGCCGCACGTCAAAACTTTTGTCAAAAAGCGTAAAATCTTTCGTCGCCGCGTTGGTAAGAAGGGTTTTTTCTTCGCCTTTAATCACCGCAACGAAAATCGTCGCCCCGTCAAGTTCGTTTTCTTTTAAAAGCTCGTTTATCGCCGTCACGAGCGGGCTTTTTGCCGCCTCTTTTGAAGAAAAGTCTTTCGTCATCAGCGCGGTGGTAACCGCGTCGAGAAAAGCTCCGCAAAAAAAATCCGATTTTCCTATAATCGTTACCTGCGCCACGCCCGTTTTTACGGGCTTTCCCGTTTTAGGGTCGATAACGTGGCAGTAATTTTCACCGTCGCGGGTATAAACTTTTTCGTAATCTCCGCTCGTGGATACCGAAAAGTTTTTTCTTCCGCTTATATCGAAGGAAAGCAGGTTTCCCCCCGATTTGCGCGGGTGGCGCACGCCGAGAGAAGGCGCGCTTAAAATAAAAAGACTGCTTCTGCCCGCGTTTACGTATCCCGAAGTATGCCCGAACCCTAAAAGAATTTTGCCCGCCTCGTCCGCCGCAAAACCTTTAAGCACGCCGCCGAACTCTATTTTGGTTCCGTCCGCTTTTTTAAGAACCGAAAATTTTCCGTCTTCTTCCGTCAAGGATATATTATTTAAGCCGATAACGCCGCTATTTAAAATTTCCGAAATCAGTTCTTCCGCGGGCGGGGCAAAATCCGCCACGGGAAAGGAGGGGTAAAACCCCCAAAGTTCGGACAGAGGAAGAACGGTGGGATCGAATGCGCCGCCCGTAACCGCGTAAACTTTTTGCGAAATATCCAGAAGCGTTTTTCCGCGTTCGGAAATCCTTGTCGCAACGCCCGCCGCCGCGCCGTTCACGCGCGCGGTAAAAGAATCGCAAACGGAAGCGGAAAATTCCTTTTCCAAGGAAAGAAACAGTTCGCGGATATTCTCGCTCTCGTTTTGGTTAAAGGGCTTATCCGTCGCTTCCGCGTATATAGCCGTGTTCATGGCGTAAAAATTAAAAGCTTCCCCGCGGGAAGGCGCACAGCCCGAAAAGCCGCCGGAAGCTTCGCCCGAAGCACAGCCGAAGCAGTATATAGAAAATATTGCCGCGGCGGTCGTCGCCAAAAATCGGAAACTCCTTTTCATATTGAATATTATATATAATTTCGGACGGAAAAGCAATTTATATATTGACAAAAAAAAGCGTTTTTGATAAAATAAAACGGTGTGGAAAGCGCGGCGCGGATTTTTGCGCACGCGGGGGAGCCGTAAAAAAAGAAAAAACAGTTAAGAGGAGCGCAGATGCCACGCTATAAAATCGCGGACGTAGTGTTTGAAACGAATCATATATACGCGTATACGCCGAAGCTTTGCAAAAACTATCTTTACGAGGGCGAAGAGCCTTCCGCGTTCAAAGCGGAGGTAACGGAAAAAGACATCGCCGCGGAAAGAGCAAAGGAAGGCGCGGAGGGTTTTCCCGACGCATATCTCGAAAGTCTTGCGCTTTTTCGTAAGCTTTGCGAATATACCTTAAAGCACGCGAACGGAATGATTTTTCATTCGAGCGCGATTGCGGTAGACGGCAAAGGGTATCTTCTCACCGCGCCGAGCGGCACGGGAAAATCTACCCATGCAAGACTTTTAAAAGAACTTTTGGGCGATAAACTTACTTATATAAACGACGATAAGCCGATAATAAGGCTGATAGGCGATAAGTTTTACGTTTACGGTACGCCGTGGAACGGTAAGCACCGTTTAGACACGAACGCGCGCGCGGAGATAAAAGCCGTTTGCGAAATAAAGCGCGGAAAAGAGAATTTTATAGAAAAAATTTCGCCGAAGGAAATGCTCACGGTGGCGTTCAACCAAACGCTGCGCCCCGAAGAAGCGGAAGATATGGATAAATATCTTAATCTTTTGGACAGGCTTTTGACCTCGGTCGATTTATACAGATTGCATTGTAACGTCTCGGAAGAAGCGGCAAAGCTTTCTTACGGCGCAATGATAAAAGGAGCGGACGATGAAAATTAAAGACGGATTTATATTGAGAGAAGTCGCGGGGAGTTACCTCGTGGTGGCGGTCGGCGCAAGGGTTAAGGATTTCAACGGTATGGTGAACCTTAACGAGACGGGAGCGTTCTTGTGGAAGCTCCTTGAAAAGGGCGCGACCGAAGAAGAAGCGGTTGCGGAACTTCTGAAAGAGTACGACGTAGACGAGGAAACGGCGAAGGCGGACGTTAAAGCTTTCGTTTCTAAACTCACGGAGGCGGGACTTTTGGCGTAATTCGCCGTCCTTAAATTTACTTATGATAAAACAGGGTTTCGACAATAAAAAATATCTTGAAATGCAGTCCGCTAAAATTTTGGAGCGTATCGCTATGTTCGGCGATAAACTCTATCTCGAATTCGGCGGCAAACTTTTTGACGATTACCATGCGTCGCGCGTGCTTCCCGGTTTTGAGCCGGACAGCAAAATCAAAATGCTTTCGCAGCTTAAAGATTCTGCGGAGATAGTTATAATCATCAACGCCAACGATATAGAAAAGAACAAAACGCGCAGCGACATAGGCATATCGTACGATTCGGACGTGCTTCGCCTTATAGACGTGTTCCGCGGCAAGGGTTTTTACGTGGGGAGCGTGGTTTTAACCCGTTTCGCTTCTCAACCCTCTGCCGAGCAGTTCCAGAAAAGGTTGGAAATGCTGGGAATAAAGGTTTACCGCCACTATCCGATAGAGGGGTATCCTTCGGACGTGGAAACGATAGTTTCGGAAGAGGGCTACGGCAAAAACGAATACGTCGTTACGACGCGCCCGCTCGTGGTGATAACAGCGCCGGGACCGGGGAGCGGAAAAATGGCGACCTGCCTGTCTCAGCTATATCACGAAAACAAGCGCGGAATAAAAGCGGGCTATGCGAAGTACGAAACCTTCCCGATATGGAATCTTCCGCTTACGCACCCCGTGAACGTGGCTTACGAAGCGGCGACCGCCGACCTTAACGACATAAATATGATAGACCCGTTCCATATGGAGGCTTACGGAGTAATGGCGGTGAACTATAACCGCGACGTAGAGATTTTTCCCGTGCTTTCCGCAATGATGAAGCGCGTTATGGGAAGTTGTCCCTATAAATCGCCCACCGATATGGGCGTTAATATGGCGGGGCATTGCATCGTAGACGACGAGGTGTGCAGAGAAGCGGGCAAGCAGGAAATTATCCGCCGTTTCTATGCCGCCCAGATAGACGCGAGAAAGGGCAAAGTCGGCAAAGAAACCGTTTCCAAAATAGAAATCCTTATGCAGAAGATGTCCGTTTCGATAAGCGACAGGGCGGTCGTTCGCCCCGCGCTCGAAAAGGAACTCGTAACGGGCGTGCCGTGCGCGGCGATAGGTCTTACGGACGGCAGAATAGTTACGGGCAAAACGGGCGAGCTTTTAGGCTCTTCGGCGGCGGCTCTTCTGAACGCTTTAAAAGTTCTCGGCGATATAGACGATTCCATAGATATAATTTCTTCCGCGGTCATCGCGCCCATTCAGGAGCTTAAAATAAAGCACATGGGCAGCGCGAACCCGAGGCTCCATACGGACGAAATTCTTATTTCGCTTGCGGTAAGCGCGGTAACCAACCCCACGGCGAAAAAGGCTTTGGATCAGCTTCCCCAATTAAAGCGCGCGGAATTCCATTCTTCCGTGGTGCTTTCTCACGTAGACGAATCCACCCTTAAAAAGCTCGGCATAAACGTTACGTGCGAGCCGAAGAAAAAAACGGAAAGAGCCGCCGATTTGTTTATCGAAAAATAAATAACGAACAAACTAAACGTAAAAACAGGAACTCCCCTTTATACGAAGGGGAGTTC
>CAKQEE010000047.1 GCA_934230055.1 uncultured Clostridia bacterium | reverse complement strand
TTTGCGCCACGCGGGCTATTGGTGCGGTGCGAAGGTGAACGTGCTTTGGACGGACAGCGAAACGATTACGGAAGAAAACGTAGGGGAAATGCTTAAAAAAGCAGACGGCATACTTGTCCCCGGAGGTTTCGGCAACCGCGGAATAGAGGGCAAGATAATAGCGGCAAAGTACGCGCGCGAAAACGACGTGCCGTACCTCGGAATATGCCTCGGTATGCAGACCGCGGTTATAGAGTTCGCAAGGAACGTTTGCGGACTTGCGGACGCGGATTCGGGAGAATTCAATGCGGACAGCCGCCACAAGGTGATAGACTTTTTGCCGGGGCAAAGCGACGGCGTGGATAAAGGCGGTACTCTCCGTCTCGGTGCGTATCCTTGCAGGGTAAAGGAAGGCACCCTTTTGCATAAGTGCTACGGCAAGGACGAAATTTCCGAAAGACACCGTCATCGCTACGAGTTCAACAACGATTTCAGAGACGTGCTTACCGAAAAAGGCTTGGTTATAGGCGGAACTTCGCCCGACGGGTATATAGTGGAAACGATAGAAAACCCCGCTTGTAAATTCTTTATCGGCGTGCAGTTCCACCCCGAATTCAAAAGCCGCCCCAACCGCGCGCACCCGCTCTTTTCGGGGCTTGTTAAAAGCTCGCTCGAAGCAAGAGAGGGCAAATAATGTTCAAAATAAACGACAATTACTTAAAGCTTAAAGAGAGCTACCTTTTTTCCGATATAGCGGCAAAAACCGCGGCGTTCAAAAAGGCTAACCCGCAGGCGGAAATTTTGAAAATGGGGATAGGCGACGTTACGCTTCCGCTTCCCGAAGCCTGCGTTAAGGCGATGAAAGAGGCGGCGGCGGAGCTTGGCACGAAAGAGGGCTTCCGCGGGTACGGTCCCGAACAGGGGTATTCCTTTTTGCGAGAGGCGATAAAAGATTATTACGGGAAGAGGGGTATAAAGCTCGAAGCGGACGAAATTTTCGTTTCCGACGGGGCTAAATCCGACCTCGGAAATATCCTCGATATTTTGGGAAAAGACAACGCGGTGCTGATTCCCGATCCAGTTTACCCCGTTTACGTGGATACCAACGTTATGGACGGAAGAAAGATTATCTACGCCCGCGCGGGTGTAGAAAACGGTTTTCTTCCCATGCCCGAAGAGGGCGTTTCGGCAGACGTTATCTATATATGTTCGCCGAATAATCCCACGGGCGCGGCTTATACCGTAAGTCAATTAAAAGAATGGGTAGACTACGCGAAAAGAACGGGCGCGCTTATTCTTTTCGACGCCGCTTACGAGTGTTTCGTTTCGGAAGAGGGCGTTGCGAGAAGCATTTACGAAGTTGAGGGCGCAAAGTCCTGCGCGATAGAATTTTGTTCTTTTTCCAAAACCGCGGGCTTTACGGGCGTTCGTTGCGGATATACGATAGTTCCCGAAGAGCTTACGGACGGAAACGGCGTATCATTGCGCAAGCTGTGGCTCCGCAGGCAAACGACCAAGTTCAACGGCGTAAGCTACGTCGTTCAGCGCGGCGCGGCGGCTGTCTTTTCGGAAGAGGGGCAAAAGGGTATAAAGGAAAACCTTGCCGTTTATAAAAGGAACGCGTCAAAGCTTGGCGAAACGCTTAAAAAGGCGGGAATAAGCTTTACGGGCGGCGTGAATTCACCCTATATCTGGCTGACCTGCCCGTTCGGTATGGAAAGCTTTGAATTTTTCGATTATCTTCTTTCCGAAGGACATATCGTAGGCACTCCGGGGAGCGGCTTCGGAAGCGGCGGAAAATATTGTTTCCGTTTAACCGCGTTTGCCTCCGAGCAAACCGTTGACAAAGCCGCAGAAATAATGCTAAAATTGTTTACGAAAAAAAATTGATTTCATTTACGAAAGAGGTATAAAAGCTTTATGCAAAATCAAACCGTTCTCGTTATAGATTTCGGCGGACAGTACAATCAGCTGATTGTAAGAAGGGTGAGGGCTCTCGGCGTTTACGCGGAGCTTGTGTCCAACGAAATAACGATAGAAAAGATTAAAAGCTATTCTCCGCTCGGCATCGTCTTCACCGGCGGACCGTGCAGCGTTTCCGCAGAGGGCGCGCCCAAGGTCGATCCCGAAATTTTTAATCTCGGAATCCCCGTTCTCGGCATTTGCTACGGTATGCAGCTTATAGCCGATATGCTCGGCGGCGAAGTGGGCAAGGCTTCCGTAAGAGAATACGGCAGATGCGAAATAGAGTACGCGGACGGCGCGGTGGAAAAGGGTATGCCGAACGGTTTTTGCTGGATGAGCCATACCGACGAGGTGAAAAAGCTTCCCGAAGGCTTCGTTACCGTGGCAAGCACCAAAGCGTGCCGCAACGCCGCTTTCGAGAACGCGAAAAGAAGAATTTACGGCGTTCAGTTCCACCCCGAAGTGGTTCACACCGAAAACGGCAACGAGATTTTCCGTAATTTCCTGTTCGGGGTTTGCGGCGCGAAAGGCGACTGGAAGATGAAAGACTTCGCCGAGGAACAGATTAAGTCGATAAGAGAAAAGGTGGGAAGCGGCAAAATTCTGTGCGCGATGAGCGGCGGCGTAGACAGCGCGGTCGCGGCAACGCTTTTACATAAAGCCGCGGGCGAAAACCTCATCTGTATATTCGTAGACCACGGTCTTTTACGCAAAAACGAGGCGGACGAGGTTATGCGCGTGTTCAAGGACGGCATGGGCATGAACCTTATCAAAGCGGATGCGGGTAAACAGTTTTTAACCGCTCTTCGCGGCGTTAAAGATCCCGAAAAGAAGAGAAAAATCATCGGTAAGGAGTTTATAGACGTTTTCAAAGCGGAAGCGGATAAAATCGGCAAAGTGGACTATCTCGTTCAGGGAACCATTTATCCGGACGTTATAGAAAGCGGTCTCGGTAAAAGCGCGGTTATAAAGAGCCACCACAACGTCGGCGGACTTCCTTCCGTAGTGAATTTTAAGGAAATTATAGAGCCTTTAAGAAGGCTTTTCAAAGACGAGGTTCGTCAGCTCGGCAGAGAACTCGGACTTCCCGATTTCATCGTGGAACGCCAGCCGTTCCCCGGTCCGGGGCTTGCGGTGAGAATCCTCGGCAATATCACGCGCGATAAAATAAGAATCGTGCAGGAAGCGGACTATATTTTCAGAGAGGAAATAGCAAAAGCGGGACTCGATAAAAAAATATGGCAATATTTCGCGCTTCTCACAGGCGTGCGTTCCGTCGGCGTTATGGGCGACGAGCGTACTTACGGATACACCGTCGCGCTCCGCGCGGTGACGAGCGTAGACGGTATGACCGCGGACGTTGCGGAAATTCCGCACAAAATTTTGTGTCTTATTTCTTCACGCATCGTGAACGAGGTTAAAGGGGTGAACAGAGTGGTTTACGACGTAACCTGCAAACCGCCGGCAACCATAGAGTGGGAATAATTTTTGCTTAATAAAATCGGGCGTTTTCCGTTTGGGAAAACGCCCCGTTACTTTTTGCCGTGCGTATGGCTTTTTGCCGTACGCACGTTTTTTTTGCGTATCGCTATCGCGCGTGATTTTCGCACGCCGGTTTTCGCACGCCGGTTTTTGCGCGCCGGTTTTTGCGCGTCGTTTGTTTTTAATTCCCGTTCGGGTTATTCGGGTTAATTAGCACGCCCTCGTAATAGCCGCGAAAGCCGCTTTCGCCGTAACCGTAAAAACTTTGAACGTATCCGAAAGAATCCGCGGAATAAAGTCCCGTAATTCTTCTTAAAATCAGCAATCCGTAAGCGCCGTTTTCGCCACGGAAAAAGGGGAGAACGGTGTTTACTTCGGAAACTTCGGCAAAAGTCTGCGTTTTAAGGGTGCCGTTTTCGTTGTATATTCCGCCGAGGTATTCTTCGCCTCGCCCGCTTATATCTATATTATACACCGCGCCCGAAGCGGCGTTCTTTACCGCAACCGTATAATAGTTTTCATATTCCGCGGTATAGTCGTTCGGCAATGTTTTATAATCGAAAATCGTTTCCGCGCTTCCGCTTTGCAAAGAGTAAACGTAGCTGAAAGTAAACGCGCCGCTCCCGCCGCTGTTTGCCGTGTAAAAAATTTCGTTGCCGCCCTTTTCGGTAAAATTCACAAGCGCGACTTGCGGAGAATAGCCGTAGTTCGTTTCGGGAACGATCGTCACCGTTTCGGAGCCTTCTCTCGCGTGCAGGTCGCGCACGATTATTCTTATATTTTCCACGTATTCGCCGTTTTTCACCTTGTCGCCCACGACGAGAATTTCGCAAACGCCGCGCTTGCCGCCTATCTTGCCCACGGCGCGAAACTGCACGTCGCTTCCGTCGAATTTTACTTTTTTATCCGGGCGGTTCGGTCTGTTTTCCGCAATCGGCTTTTCGGGCTTTTCGGATTTTGCGGGCAGGGTATCGTAGTCCTGCGAATTTTCGGAAAGTTCCGCGCTGATTGCAGCGTTCGCTTCCGCCGTTCGGGCTTCTTTTGCAAAAACGTAATAGCCGCCACCGCTTATGCCTGCAAAAGCTGCGGCGCAAAGCGAAAAAACAAGCAAAAACGCAAAAGCAAACGTTTTTCTAATAGTCTTTATCATATTATCACCTCTTCGCTATTATGCGCGGGAAAAGGATAATAATACGGTTATGCGCCGAAGTATCCGCCCAAAAGCGAACGAAGACGGTGAAAACGTATGCGCACTTATATACTTTTACGGTAAATCGGGGAGCTTTTTAAAGCTTTCCGCAAGTTCTTTTTCGGAAGGCTTATAGTCGCGCATTTTGCCGTCGTTGTATTTTTCGTAAGCCGTCATATCGAAATACCCCGTACCCGTCAGCCCGAAAAGTATGGTCTTTTCTTCGCCTGTTTCTTTGCATTTTATCGCTTCGTCCATTGCGGCGCGGATTGCGTGACTGCTTTCGGGCGCGGGCAAAATTCCCTCCGATTTCGCAAACAGTTCCGCCGCCTCGAAAATCTCCGTTTGCTTGTAAGATTTCGCTTTAATAAGTCCCTCAAAGAAAAGTTCGGAAAGCGCGGGATTCATTCCGTGGTATCTTAATCCGCCCGCGTGGTCGGAGGAGGGGATAAATTCGCAGCCGAGCGTGTACATTTTTGCAAGCGGGCAAACCTTTCCCGTGTCGCAAAAATCGTAAACGTATTTGCCGCGCGTAAGGCTCGGGCAGGAAGCGGGTTCCACGGCTAAAAATTCGTAGTCCGCTTCGCCGCGGAGTTTTTCGCCCATAAACGGCGCGATAAGCCCGCCGAGGTTGGAACCGCCGCCCGCGCAACCGATTATAACGTCCGGCTTAACGCCGAATTTATCGAGCGCGGCTTTCGCTTCCAAGCCGATAATCGACTGGTGAAGAAGAACCTGATTTAATACGCTTCCCAAAACGTATCTGTACCCATTGCGTGTGGTAGCGGCTTCCACCGCTTCCGAAATGGCGCACCCGAGGCTTCCCGCCGTGTTCGGGTGTTCGGCGTTTATTTTTCTGCCGATTTCGGTCGTGAGCGAGGGGGAGGGGGTGACGGAAGCCCCGTAAGTTCTCATTACTTCGCGGCGGAAAGGCTTCTGCTCGTATGAACATTTGACCATATAAACTTTGCAGTCAAGCCCGAAATAAGCGCACGCCATAGACAAAGCGGTTCCCCATTGCCCAGCGCCCGTTTCGGTGGTTACGCCTTTAAGCCCCTGTTTTTTCGCGTAGTACGCCTGCGCCGCGGCGGAATTCAACTTGTGGCTTCCGCTCGTGTTGTTTCCCTCGAATTTATAATAAATTTTTGCGGGAGTGCCGAGCTTATTTTCCAGGCAATACGCCCTGACTAGCGGTGAGGGACGGTACATTCTATAAAAATTCAGAATATCTTCGGGGATTTCGATAAGCGGCGTTCTGTCGTCCAGCTCCTGCCGCACAAGCTCGTCGCAAAAAACCTTGCGGAGTTCTGCTTCCGTCACGGGGGTAAGCGTTGCGGGGTTAAGAAGGGGCGCGGGTTTTATTTTCATATCCGCGCGGAGATTATACCAGCTTTTCGGCGTCTCCGATTCGCTCAAATAAATCTTGTACGGAATTTTTTCGTTTGACATAATTCTTATCTCCTTTTTTAATTTGTTCGGCTTTAATAGGGAAAAAGGAGTAAAAAAATACGCTCCGGTCCCCTGTAACAGGGACGAGAGCGAAAAAAGTTCCCGTGGTGCCACCCTTATTCGGCGCGTGCGCGCCCTTTGCGTACAATCATACGCGGTCTTTTGTTTACGGAGAGAACCTTGCTCCGTCTTGCATACTCTTAATTTCGCTTGCGGTGAGCTATAATTGCTCGCCGCGAACGAAAAATTTCCGCTCGCCCTCGGAAGTCCATTCGACTTTAACCTTTTCTGCCGCGATTCCACCGTCCGCAACTCTCTGTAAGAAAGAAAAAAGCTTACTCACTCTTCCTCTTCGGTTTTTTTTAATGTTATCATACTTTTATCCCTTTGTCAACTCTTTAAGAGAAAATTTTTTAAGGCTCGGGTAAAAAGAGAAAGGGTTAAGTTAAACGTAATAGGAGTTGGGCTTAAACAAAAGTATCACGAAGTCTGTTATTGCACCTACTCCGCATAGCCCGCAGGTACATAGCCAAAGTATTATAGTATTAGAAAAAATGCTTTTCGTCGTGCGTTTAATTCCTCTTTTCGGCAAAGAAGAAAAAAATAAAAATTTTTGAAAAAAGCGCGTGAATATGTTTGACATTATTTGCAATATCGTATATAATAACAAAGCATTTTACAGCAAGGCTGTAATAAATGGCGGCGTAGCTTAGTTGGTTATAGCGGCCGGTTCATACCAGGCAGGTCGTTGGTTCGAATCTGACCGCCGCTACCAGTAAAAAACGGCTATATGCCGACTCGATATAAATAGCGGAAGCGTTTCGATACGCGGAAGCAACGCGGCCCCTTGGTCAAGCGGTTAAGACACCACCCTTTCACGGTGGTATCATGGGTTCGATTCCCGTAGGGGTCACCAAACAAGTTAAAGGCGAACCCGTTTCCATTAGGAGACGGATTCGCCTTTATAATTAAATTTTAAAAGTAAACTTTTGATTTTTTATTAAAAATGTGTTATTATTGTAATAACCAATAAACATGCGAAAGATAATTATGGAATTAATTTTATACCATGGGACAGATTTAGAAATAGCGAAAAAAATAGTTGCAACTCAATTTTTATACAAATCGAGTCCATATCACTGGTTAGGTAATGGCATTTATTTTTATACAGATAAACATTTAGCAAAATGGTGGACAACAAATCCGTCTAAAAATTTTGGAGTCAAAGTAGAAAACCCTGCAATTGTTAAAACCACAGTACAAATAGATAAAAATAATATTTTAGACCTTAGAGATTTTGAAACATATCATAATATAGCAGAAGAATTCGAGAGATTTTTTACAGAATTATATATCCCACATCATAAAGAAACAATTACAGAATCACAAATAAAATGCCTGTTCTTCGATTGGTACTTTTTAATACATACAGACATAAAAATTATTATAGGAAACTTTTTTTCTTTAGATCAACCATATTTTCATGAAAATGAAAAGGGGTTTTATTCTCATACCAATTTACTATATGGAGAAACTCAAGTTTGCCTACATGAAAATTACCAGGAATTAATTATTGATAAGGAGGTAATTGCTATATGAGTAGAAAATATGTAACCGAAAAGGAAAGGGCTTTGTTTATTGTTGCTTGTAAAAATAATGGTATTGTCGTATCAAAGGCTCCCCAGAAAAGAATGAGGACAGCTACTATAATAACGGGTGAGGATAATAT